>JAEUTS010000017.1 GCA_016787005.1 Bacteroidia bacterium | reverse complement strand
GGGATTTGGTGTCACCACAAAATTATCAAACATATATTCCGTGAGCCAGGGCCGTAAAGGAGCTACGGCTGCAAGTGTTATGGTAACTGTAACCGAAATGCCGAACATTTTTTTGTACGGCTTTACGTACGAAAATATTCGCTTGAAGAGTGATAAGTCAAAGGTATTGCCGGTAACGCTCATGAAAAGAATTTTAAAGTAAAGGGATAGGGTCGGAAGTCAGAAGACCGAAGACCGAAGTTTTTTCTACCCTATCTTCTGTCTTCCGTCTTCGGTCTTCAAACCTTTATAAAAATAACAAATGTCCCAAAACAAAACAGCCCCCCAAATCTGAGGAGCTGCCTTTTAATTGCACTATCAAAAAACTTACTTCGATGCTTTCTTCTCGTAACGCTTTTTGAATTTATCTACACGGCCTGCTGTATCAACCAACATAAGTTTGCCGGTATAAAAAGGGTGCGACATGTGTGAAATATCCAGCTTTACAAGGGGGTATTCATTTCCGTCTTCCCATTTAATAGTTTCTTTTGTTTCAGATGCTGAACGCGTTATGAACGCATAATCGTTCGACATATCTTTGAAAACACACAATCTGTAGTTTTCAGGGTGTATACCTTTTTTCATTGTTTTAAAATTTATTGGGATGCAAATATAGGAAAAAAACGAAAAACATAAGCGAATAACGAATAAAAAACGAACTTACAAATCTAAACCCATATCAATTCGCAAATTCGTGCAGATTCCGTTATTCGTTGATGTTGCCGTTCATCATATTTATTAGCTTAAAAACAGGCTTTTTACCTATATTCACGTCATTAAACCTCGTTTTATGCGCAAATTATTGCTTTTGTTGGCTTTTGTAGTCGCTCTACACGGATTTGGTCAAAATAAGGATATTACGCTCGAAGATATATGGACCAAAAACACCTTTACGGCGGCAGGAATCGATGGTTTATATTCCATGAAAGACGGTAAGTACTACACTTCACTGGAAACGGACGAAAAAGGCCTGGAAACATTTATAGTTAAGTATGAATACAAAACCGGGAAACAGGTTAAAACAATAGTTCGCTCATCTGCGCTTATTCCTTCCGGATCCTCTACTCCTGTTTCAATTGATAATTATTCTTTCAGTTCAGATGAAAGTAAGATACTTATCGCTTCTGAAGAGGAAAAAATTTACCGTCACTCAACCCGCGAAAATTATTATGTGTATGATGTAAAGTCAAAAAAACTCGAAAAGGTTACTACGGGTGAGAAACAAATGTATGGCTCCTTTTCACCCGATGGAAATAAAGTAGCCTTTGTGCGCAACAACAACCTGTTTATTAAAGACCTTGTTAAGGGAGTTGAATCAATGATTACCTCTGATGGAAAATTCAACCACATTATTAACGGCGCAACTGATTGGGTGTACGAAGAAGAGTTTTCCTTCAGCCAGGCCTATGCATGGAGTCCAGATGGGAATAAAATTGCTTATTACAGGTTCGATGAAAGCCGCGTGAAAGAGTTTGAAATGAGTGAGTATAATGGAAACCTCTACCCCACAGTGTATCGCTATAAGTATCCCAAAGCCGGTGAAAATAATTCAATCGTAAGCATTCATGTATATGATCTTCAAAAGGCTGCGGCAACCACAGTTGACATAGGTAAAGAAACTGATCAATACATTCCCCGGATAAAATGGACCAACAATGACAGCACACTTTCACTATTGCGAATGAACCGTTTACAAAACAAGCTGGAACTATTGCTGGCCAATGCATACACCGGTCGATCGAAGGTTATTTTAACGGAAGAAAGCAAAACATATATTGAGATATCGGACAATCTTACTTTTCTAAAAGACAATAAAAGCTTCATCTGGTCAAGCGATATGGACGGTTTTTACCACTTGTACTTATATGATATTTCGGGCAAAATGATCAGGCAGCTTACCAAAGGAAGCTGGGATGTGTTCGAATTTAAAGGACTTGATGAATCTACCCAAACCCTTTTTTATATATCCGATGAGACTTCCGTAACAGAAAGATGCCTTTATTCAATTAAGCTGAATGGAGAAAAAAAACAAAAACTATCGGTAAGTAACGGCACCAACAGCGTCGACTTTGGAAACGGATTCCATTATTACATCAACACATTCAGCGATGCGAACACCCCTCCATACATTACACTGCACAGCGCTGATGGCAAGCTTATCCGTGTTATTGAAGACAATAAAGACCTTAAGAAAACCCTTGAAAGCTATAACTTAACAAAGAAGGAATTCTTCTCATTCAAAACTTCCGAAGGTGTGGAATTAAATGCATGGATGATGAAGCCCGCAGGTTTTGATCCCAATATTAAATACCCTGTTCTGCTCACATTTTATGGAGGGCCGCACAACAACGACGTGAGTAACGAATGGGGAGGCAGCAGCTACTTCTGGCACACCCTCCTTACGCAAAAGGGATATATTGTAGCCTGTGTGGACAACCGGGGCACTGAAGGGCGTGGACGTGATTTTAAAAAATGCACCTACAAACAATTAGGAAAACTCGAAACAATTGACCAGATCGAATCGGCCAGATTCCTGGGTAGTTTTGCTTATGTCGACAAAGACCGTATAGGTGTGCAGGGTTGGAGTTTCGGCGGTTACTTAAGTTCACTTTGTATGACTAAGGGCTCGGATTATTTTAAAGCGGGTATAGCTGTTGCACCCGTTACCAACTGGCGTTTTTACGATACTATATATACTGAACGCTACCTCTCCACCCCGCAAAACAATGCTGAAGGATATGATGAAAATTCCCCGATCAATTTTGTAAATATGCTAAAGGGCAAATACCTGCTTATTCATGGCAGCGCCGACGATAACGTGCATTTGCAAAACAGCATTGAAATGAGCCGGGCCCTGATTAATGCAAACAAACAGTTCGAGCAGTTCATTTATCCCGACAAAGCCCATAGCATAAATGGTGCCGTTACAAGATTGAACCTGTTCACCAAAATGACCAATTTTATTATAGCGAATTTGTAAGCACAATTTTCATATATTTAGCGACTCTAAAAAAGAAAAACTATGTCAGCAACGACAAACGAAGGACACCCAAAAGGATTGTATGTATTATTTGTGACCGAAATGTGGGAACGTTTCAGCTACTATGGAATGCGCGCGCTGTTTGTGCTTTTCATGACCAAGGCATTATTATTTGACAAAGCGCTTGGCTCACAGATATATGGCAGTTACACAGGTTTGGTTTATCTGACACCGCTGCTCGGAGGTTATATGGCTGACAGGTATTGGGGCAATCGTAAATCTATTATAATTGGCGGCTTGCTTATGGCCCTTGGCCAGTTTTTCATGTTTTTCAGCGGCTCAATCTATGAACAACAAGGTACCGCAGGAATAGCTATGTATACCGGTTTAACATTTCTCATCTTAGGTAACGGATTCTTTAAGCCAAATATTTCTACCATGGTTGGACAACTTTATCCCGAGGGTGATAAAAGACGTGATGCGGCCTTTACAATTTTTTATATGGGAATTAATCTTGGCGCCTTCATTGCACCTCTCCTATGCGGTTATCTTGGCGATACAGGTAACCCGGCAGATTTTAAATGGGGCTTTCTGGCGGCAGGTTGTGGTATGCTGGTAAGTATTGCCTTTTTCGTTTATTTAAAGGATAAATATATTGTAACTCCTGAAGGCAAAGCAATTGGAGGCAAACCTGAAAATGCTTCAACAAAGGTAGCTGAAACCCCATCCCCAGATGTATCAGTCCAAACGGATGTACCTGAAGAGATAGTAAAAGCATTTTCACCCGCACAGGTTGGTATTTGGGGAACTGTTGCTATAGTCATATTTGCACTCTTCTTTTGGGGTTTCGATACAGACCTCATAGGTTCATTTATTTATTCATTAACCATTGCGGCTCCGGGATTTATTATTTCCGACAAAACCCTCACTAAGATTGAGCGCGAACGTATCTGGGTAATTTATATCGCGGCCTTTTTCGTAATATTCTTTTGGGCGGCATTTGAACAGGCAGGTGCATCGCTTACTTATTTTGCCGAAGAACAAACCGACAGAAATTTATTGGGAACAACAATTCCAACAAGCTTTTTTCAATCGATCAATGCGGTAGCTATTGTGATTTTTGCTCCTCTTTTTGCTTTCCTTTGGCAATTTCTTGGCAAAAAAAATATGGAACCTGCATCACCTTATAAGCAAGCGCTTGGTCTTTTTCTGCTTTCTCTGGGATACCTTGTTATTGCCTTTGGTGTTAAGGGAGTTGAACCTGGTGTTAAGGTGAGCATACTTTGGTTAACCTCATTATACCTTATTCACACTTTTGGCGAACTGTGTCTTTCCCCGATCGGCCTTTCAATGGTGAACAAACTTGCTCCAATGAAATTCGCCTCATTGCTTATGGGTGTTTGGTTTCTTTCTACCGCCGCAGCCAATAAATTTGCCGGCGCGTTAAGCAGCCTTTACCCTGATCCTTCAAAACCATTTCCTCATTTTGTAGGATTTGAAATAAATGACCTTTATTCTTTCTTTATGGTATTTGTTGCCATGTCAGGTGCAGCCTCACTTTGCTTATTTGTAGTGAGTAAAAAGCTGACCAATATGATGAATGGGATTAGGTAGTTGTTGGTTATTAGTTGTCAGTTGTCGGCGAGAAACAAATAACTAACAACAGACAACCAACCAACAATCATTCATTTTAATAAATTTTGACTAAAACAGAAACCTCATATCAAACACTTGAAATTGGCCAAGCCGTTTTATTAGGCAAACAATCCCTTACCGAATCCGAGATCATTGAATACGCCAAAATGTTTGATCCGCTTGATTTTCACATTGATAAAGAGGCGGCTAAAAGGAGTTTATTTGGCAGATTGATTGCCAGCGGTCCGCATATTTTCCAACTCATGCACCGTAATTTCTGGATACCGCGTTTTGGAAGTTCGGTCATCGCCGGACTTGAAGTAAACAATTGGAAATTCCTGAAACCCGTTTATCCGAATCAGGAAATTGAGTGTTATATTACAATTCTTTCAAAAAAAGTGAATTCAGACAGTAAAACTGTAACAATTAAGTGGTTTTATGAGTTTAAGTACGCTCAAAGTAAAGAATTGGTACAATGTTTGGATATGACTGTTTTACATAGACTTTAACAAATCATGATGAAAAAATTACTGACTCCCGCAGCCTTCCTTTTAATACTTATACTGTCTGGTTTCAAGGGCGGTGAAGAAAAAAAATCACCACCCGAGGAACAAATAAAGTGGTACACCTTCCAGGAAGCATACAACCTCAATAAAACCAAACCTAAAAAAATATTCATTGATGTATACACCGACTGGTGCGGATGGTGTAAGAAAATGGATGCATATACATTCAAGGACCAGCGTGTAATTAAATTAATGAACAAATATTTTTATGCTGTAAAGCTGGACGCCGAAATGAAAGATACCGTAAGAATGGACAGCGCTCAATTTGTAAACCCAAATCCAAACGGGATGCGCTCCACTCATCAGCTCGCGTCGGCATTGCTGAATAACCAGATGTCCTACCCCACTACAGTTTACCTGAATGAAAAATTCGGATTATTAAGTCAGCCGGTGCCCGGTTACCAAACGCCCGAAAGTATTGAACCTATCATGGTGTTTTTAGGCGAAGAATTATTCAATAAACAGACCTGGGAAGAATTTATGAAAACATATAAACCTGGCGGAGATATTAAGACCAATAAAACGGATGAAAATATAAAAACAGATAAACCCATTAAGCATTGATGATGCCTATGAGTTCCGGGCGGTTCAAAGGAAATAGTCGTTCTTACTTTTCTTTCTAAAACTTTCTTTGATGGCAACAATTGAAAAAATTAAAAAATAAACAGGTGTGCCGATAAAAACTATTAATCCCAAAATAGTCGGTTCTTCGGGTAAATACATTACACTAAAAAGCATCCATGTAATACTTACAAAGACACCTAAAACTGAAAGTTGTTTCATGATGACGTGTTTGAATAGCAAATGTAAATATTTAATAAAGAGTTTTATAGATTAGTATATTGAATCTCCTGATAATAAACACATATAAATTATGAAAAAATTTATTCCGATCATTTTACTGGGCTTTATCTTCCCGGCCTGCAAAACAAACTACGTACACATCAGCGTTATGGATCCCGCTCCTGTCACTGTGCCAAATACGATCAGAAAAGCGGGAGTGCTTAACAGAAGCATACCATCGGATGACGCAAAAACATTGAACACAATTCACCAGGTCCTTTCCGGAGAAACCGCCGCTATGGTTAAGGAAGGCAGCGCGGAAAGCATCAGGGGCTTAAAAGACGCATTGATGGAAAATAACCGTTTCGAGCTTGTAAAGCAATTGGACTCAACGGTGCTCAAAGGGCCGGGCTTTGGCATCTTCGCTGCTCCATTATCATGGGAACAGGTAGAAAGCATATGTCGAGCCAATAACATTGATGCGCTGTTTGCATTGGAAATGTTTGATACGGAACTAAAAATAAATCCGATTGTAATTCCTCCAAAAACAACAAATCCATTGGATGTTATTGCCTCTGTTCAGCAGCAGGTGAATATGGAAACAACAGTTAAAACAGGCTGGAGAATATATGACCCCGGCAACAGGTTGATTGTAGATGAGTATACAATTTTTCAAAACATGACTTTTACCGCGCGCGGCGTAACCGTAGTTGCTGCTACAGGGGCGCTTATCAGCCGTAAAGAAGCCGTGAAACAAACTGCTAACAAGGTTGGTCATATGTACGCCGACAGAATACTTCCATACTGGACAAAAGTTACGCGTGATTATTATGTTAAAGCAAATTCAAATTTTAAGATCGCTAAACGTAAAGCCAGGACAGGCAACTGGAATGGTGCCGCCGAGATATGGGAAAAGGAAACCACCAACAGCAGCCGTAAAGTCGCCGGAAGAGCCTGTTATAACATGGCCATCATCAATGAAATAAACGGGAACCTGGATAAGGCCATCGAATGGGCACAAAAGTCATATGAGAACTATAATATCCGCCTCGCAAGGGATTATGTGAACATGCTGCGGAACAGGAAGTATCAAAGCGACCGTTTAAAAAGCCAGGAAATAAAATAGGAATCCGGATATGGTTAAGGCTGCATTTTAATTGTTTCAGAGTCGGCTCACTTCACCTTATTCTTCTTTTCAAACTCCTTAATAAGCTCTTCATCACTTTTGCCGAGGTTGGCAATAGATGCCTTAGCGTCTTCTGCGATTTTGGTATCGGGATATTGTTCAACGACCTGGCTGTATATCTCTTTTGCTTTGGTTATATCATTCAATTGCGTTTCGTAAATAAAGCCTTGCAGGAACAAAGCGAATGAAGCTTTTCCAAAATTGGGATATACATCATTTACCTTTTGAAAAAGCTCTATAGCTTTTTCACATTGTTTAACATTCATGGAAACTTCCGCAGCCTTAAAAAGATAATCAGCCGCTGCGGCATCTTTGGGATAATTATTGAAAAAATCCATATACGCGTTTACCATCGCTGCACCAAGGTTGTAATCGATGGTTTGCTGTGTTTTCAGTTTTTGCTCTAAAAGTTCAATGACATGTACAAGTGTATCGCGAACCGGCTTTGTTGAATTTTTAGGGGCAGAGGTTTCAGTGTTGCTGTTGTTGCAGGCGGCGAATAGAAACGGAACAAATGCAATAAGGATTGTTTTTCTCATAAAATTATTAAATAGAGTTTATTCCTAATAAGGATTTTTGGTGGGCTTTTGTGTTTTGGTGCTTTAGTGGCAAATGGATTTTCGCCACCAAAGCACGAAAGCTCCAAATTTTCACCAAATGTTTTTCTGAAAATTCCATATAATAGTCTTATTCGGTATTCGTGTTATGTCGAACCCGTTTTTTCGCGGATGAGACATCTGGTTGTGTGCAGGCCTGCTACCTTCAAATGCCAGATTCCTCGCTTCACTCGGAATGACACTCATCTGACTTATAGTAATTAATAAAACCTACTGATTACTGATTACCCCTTCACCTCCCCTTCGGAAACCTCATCTTATAAGCCACATCCACTTTACCTTTTGTAATGTCATCCAGCTTGCCCTTTAGCATTTTTCGGCGCATGGGGTTTATCCTGTCCACGAACAATTTGCCGTCAATATGATCATATTCGTGCTGAATAATACGTGCCGCAACACCTTCGTAGGTTTCTATGTGCTTCTTAAAATGCTCGTCATAATACTGTATCCTGATCTTAGGTAAACGAAGTACATCTTCCCTTATCTTGGGTATACTCAGACAGCCCTCATTAAATTTCCATTCTTCACCCTCTTCCTCAAGAATCTTTGCATTGATAAATACCTTTTTCAGATCCTTCAATCCTTTATATTCTTCAAGCGGCTTTCCGTCATCATCTGTATCCTCTGCAAATGGCGAGGGATCAATAACAAACAAGCGTATGGATCTGCCAACCTGCGGGGCCGCCAAACCAACGCCGCTGGCATCATACATAGTATCAAACATATCAGCAATAAACTGCTCCAAACCGGGGTAGTCTTTGTCAATATCGACTCCAACTTTTTTTAGTACCGGATCGCCGTAGGCTACAATTGGAAAAATCATAACGAATTACAAATTACAGATTGAAAATTACAAATTACTTAATACCGATTACCGATTACCATGTTCTCTATGTTCAAGATACGATTGCAAAATTATAGTCGCGCTCACCATATCAACGGTTTCTTTGTTCTGCCTGTCCTTTTTCTTTAAACCTCCGGCTATCATTGCCTGGAAAGCCATTTTAGACGTAAATCGCTCATCCATACGCTCGATCGGGATAGTTGGAAAATTCTTTTGCAGACTTTTCACAAAAGGAGCGATCTGCCTTTCCACATCACTGGCCTCGTTATTCATCCGTTTAGGCTCTCCAACAACAATACACACCACATTTTCCTTCACTACATATCCTTTTAAAAACGCCAGTACATCTTTGGAGTGAATGGTTGTAAGCCCATTGGCAATAATCTGGTTCGGATCGGTTACAGCAATTCCAACACGCTTTGTACCATAGTCAATTGCCATAATCCGGGCCATAAGACAAAGTTAAAGGTTAATTGCTAAATGTTAAACGGGATTTGATATATTTATGACCCCAAAAAGTCAAAAAAATTATGCAAAAAATAATAGAAGCAGCCTGGGATAACCGGGAATTGTTAAAAGAGATAAAAACACAGGAAACAATCCGTGAAGTAATTGAACAGCTTGACAAAGGCAAATTGCGCGTAGCTGAACCCAAAGGCAACGATTGGCAGGTAAATGAATGGATAAAGAAAGCCGTTATCCTTTACTTTCCAATCCAGCAAATGGAAACGCTGGAAGCGGGTCCGCTTGAATTCCATGATAAGATGAAATTAAAACGAAATTATGCCGCGCTTGGTGTTCGTGTTGTACCTCATGCGGTTGCCCGTTATGGAGCTTATTTAGCAAAAGGTGTAATTATGATGCCCAGCTATGTAAACATCGGGGCTTATGTAGATAGCGGAACGATGGTAGATACATGGGCCACCGTTGGCTCCTGTGCGCAGATTGGTAAGGATGTTCACCTGAGCGGGGGTGTTGGTATTGGCGGAGTACTTGAACCGGTGCAGGCCGCTCCTGTGGTTATTGAAGACGGGTGTTTCATAGGCTCACGCTGTATTGTTGTTGAAGGTGTCCGTGTTCAAAAAGAAGCCGTTTTGGGCGCGAATGTGGTACTTACCAAATCGACAAAAATTATTGATGTAACCGGAGCACAACCGAAAGAATATAAAAGTATCGTTCCTCCCCGATCTGTTGTTATTCCCGGTTCCTACACGAAAAAATTTCCGGCCGGCGAGTATCATGTACAATGTGCTCTCATCATTGGACAGCGTAAAGAAAGTACCGACCTGAAAACATCACTGAACAACGCATTAAGAGAATATGATGTTGCAGTGTGATTAAAAATTGCAGATTTTATAATTCAATAACCAACAACTATCAACTAACAACCGACAACAATATACCTATGAAGAAGTTCTCAATTCTTACCGCATTACTTACTATACTGATAAACCCATTTAACCTTACGGCCGATGAAGGCATGTGGCTCCCTCAGTTTTTAAAAGACCTGAACGAGGGCGAAATGCAAAAACTGGGCTGCAAACTTACAGCCGACCAGATATACAGTGTAAATAACTCATCACTCAAAGATGCTATCGTGTTATTCGGAGGCGGATGTACAGGCGAAATGGTTTCTAATGAAGGATTACTGTTAACCAACCACCACTGCGGATATGGAAGCATACAGTCGCATTCAACTGTTGAACATAATTACCTCGACAATGGCTTTTGGGCTAAAAACAAAGGTGAAGAACTCCCAACACCAGGCCTTACCTGCACCTTTGTCGTTCGCATTGACGATGTTACCAAACAGGTGCTGAACGGAGTTACAGATAATATGGATGAAGCGGAACGCAACAAGCTGATCGAAAAGAACTGTAAGACACTTGAAGCCGATGCCGTTAAAGATACCTGGTACCGTGCAAGGATAAGACCCTATTTCTACGGGAACGAATATTATATGGTAGTTACCGAAACCTTTAAAGATATACGCCTTGTTGGTGCCCCACCCCAATCGATCGGAAAATTTGGCGGGGAAACCGACAACTGGATGTGGCCTCGTCATACCGGCGACTTTTCTGTTTTCCGCATTTATGCGAATGAAAAAAATGAACCGGCTGATTATTCTGCTTCCAACAAACCTTTTAAGCCGAGGAATTTTTTAAATGTTTCATTAAAAGGATATCAAAAAGGTGATTTCACAATGACCTATGGTTTTCCGGGGAGAACCTATGAATACCTTACTTCGCAGGGCATTCGCATGATAACCGAAATTTCAAATCCTATAAGTATAAGTATCCGAGAGAAGAGACTTGGTATATGGATGAATGATATGAAAGCCAATGACAAAGTCAGATTGCAATATTCTAGCAAGTATGCCCGCATAAGCAATTATTACAAAAAATTCCAGGGAGAAGACAAAGGGATGCGATTGTTAAATACAATTACAATGAAAGAGAGTATTGAGAAACAGTTCAGGGAATGGGCCTACACATCAAAACAAACGCAATACGGAAACCTGCTGACTGATTTTAAAACAGCATATGAACAAATGTATCCGCTGGAGTTAGAATCGACTTTATTTGATGAATGCGGTATGGGCATTGAACTTGTTTCATTTGCCAATAAGTTCATCACATTGGTTTCTTTAAGCAAAAACATCAATAGTACGGATGAACAGATCAAAGCTGAAGTAGAAAATCTTAAAAAGGATGCTGCCCGTTTTTTCAAAGATTACAATGCACCCACCGATCAAAAAGAGCTGGCGGCTTTATTAAAAATGTATTCCGATCTGTCAAAAACACATCGCACACCTGCATTTGATCTTGTAGCAAAAAAATACAAAGATGATTATACCGATTACGCTGAAGAGGTTTTTGAGAATTCATGGCTGGTGAATGAAAAAAAGGTTACTTCATTCCTTAATAACTATAAACGAAGCCAATTCAAAAAGATTGAAAAAGATATGGGCTTTAAGCTCATGCTCGACATTGTTAATAATTACAAAAAGAATATCGATCCCGCTTATTCAGCTCTTGAAACTAAAATAGATCTTTTGTACCGCCAATGGGTGAAAGCTTTGCGTGAAATGCAAAAAGACCGGAAATTCTGGCCTGATGCTAACTCAACATTACGTGTAGCTTATGGGACTGTTGCGCCATATAAACCATTTGATGGTGCCCTGTACGATTACAAAACAACTTTAAGCGGCGTTATTGAAAAAATGGATAATACAAACCCGGAGTTCAGGGTTCCTCAAAAGCTGGTAGATCTTTACAATGCCAAGGATTTTGGTCAATATGCCGAAAATGGAGATGTTCCGGTTGCATTTATTGCAAGTAACCATACTACGGGAGGGAATTCGGGTTCTCCCTTGCTTGATGGAGAAGGTCGTTTGCTTGGCCTGAATTTTGATACAGCATGGGAAGGAACCATGAGTAATTATCACTTTAATGCCGACCGTGCACGCAATATCAGTGTTGATATACGTTATGTATTGTTTATAATCGACAAGTTTGCAGGAGCAGGCTATTTGGTTGATGAGATGAAATTGGTTAAGTGAAAATTAGTTCCGGGTTCCGGGTTTAAAGTTCAATGTTGTGATTATAACCTTGAACTTTGAACCAGGAACATTGAACAACATTAAATGAGAAAAATTAAATACATACTCGCAATTTTTCTGATACAGACTTCAGTATTCAGTTATAGTCAAAATCCAACACCTGCGCTTAATCAAAAGATACTTGATTATACAACAAGTGTTGTAGGAAAAAAAGTTGCACGCGGAGAATGCTGGGACCTGGCCAATGAAGCGCTTACCAGAGTAAACGCTAAATGGGATGGCAACTATAAATACGGCAAACCCGTGGATCCTCTAAAAGACAATATTTACCCGGGCGACCTGATACAATTCGAGAATGTTGTTCTGAAATACGATAAAGGCGGTCGTCACTTCAAAGAATCTATGGCTCACCATACAGCCATTGTCTATAGAGTGATTGCTAGAGGTGAATACCAGATCGCACATCAGAATACCGGTCAGCATGGCCGAAAAGTCGGAATAAGTGAACTTAAATTAACCGACATGACTAAAGGGAAGGTTGTGTTTTACAGACCCGAATCAAACTAAACTGCATTGAAAATACTGATCATACAAACAGCCTTCATTGGTGATGTTATACTTGCAACTTCTCTTATTGAGCGCTTATCAGCTTCTTACCCGGCCGCTAAAATTGATTTCCTGTTGCGCAATGGCAATGAAAGTTTACTTGAAAACCATCCAAAACTGAATGAGGTCATTATATGGAATAAAAAAGAAAATAAACTCGCGAACCTCTTTAAAATAATAAACCGTGTGCGCGCAAACAAATACGATCATATCATTAATGCACACCGCTTTGCCAGTTCAGGGTTAATAACATTTTTATCGGGCGCGAAAAGTAAGATCGGGTTTGATAAAAACCCATTCTCCTTTTGTTACACCCTTAAAGTAAAACATGAAATCGGAAATGGGAAACATGAAGCAGAACGTAACCTGGAGTTAGTTAATAGCATTGCACCCGGAGTATTTACAAAACCTGAGTTGTATCCGGGTCCAAGTGACTTTAAAGCCGTCGATCGGTTTAAAATACAAGCTTATGTATGTATTGCACCCACATCCGTTTGGTTCACCAAACAATTTCCTAAAGAAAAATGGGTCGAACTTATTAAACTGGTAAGGACACCTTTAGTTTATTTGCTGGGAGCCCCGGAAGACAATGAAATCTGCGAATGGATAAAGCAGAATTCCAATAACAAAAGCATAACAAATCTTTCCGGCAAATTAAGCTTCCTCGAGTCGGCTGCTTTAATGAAAGACGCTGAAATGAATTATGTAAATGATTCGGCTCCGCTGCATATTGCATCGGCAATGAATGCGCCGGTAACTGCTGTTTTTTGTTCAACCATACCGGCTTTTGGTTTCGGCCCCTTGTCGGATCGGTCAAAAATTGTTGAAACAACAGAGCCCATAAGCTGCAGGCCATGCGGCTTGCATGGATTTAAAGCCTGTCCAAAGGGCCATTTTAAATGCGCGTTAACAATTGATGTGAAAAATATTGTTAATTAAGTGGAAGCTGATATTCAAAAATCCCTTGAAGTATTACGCACGGGAGGAGTTATCCTCTACCCTACTGATACCGTATGGGGCCTCGGTTGTGACGCGACAGATGAACAGGCTGTTTCCAAAATTTTCAAAATAAAAAAAAGAGTTGAGTCAAAAAGTCTGATTGTTTTGGTTGCGGATGAGCAGCAGCTTTTACGTTATGTAAATGATGTGCCGGATGCCGCATGGGATTTAATCGAAACTTCAGAACGTCCTATTACAATTATTTACGATAAAGCTACAGGATTGGCTCCTTCAGTTATAGCCGAAGATGGCTCTGTTGGTATTCGCATTGTGAAAGATGAGTTTTGCCAAA
>JAEUTS010000016.1 GCA_016787005.1 Bacteroidia bacterium | reverse complement strand
GTGCAGCAGCACTACCATATATAAATAAAGCAGAAATAAGTGCATATAACTTTTTCATGATAAATATTTTTAAGTTTAATTGAATAGTCCGACAGTACAAAACAATGGGAATAAATACCTGCTTAAAACCATAAACCCGTGTCTGAATATGGATTAGCCATTTGCAGAAACATCCCAAGCATTAGCACATAGCCATGTAGGAATTTCTCAAGGACTTAAAAAGCAAGTGTCAGGATAAACGGGGAGGTGGATAAGGTGTATCGCCGCAAATGCTTTTATATAAATGCGGTCGATATCCATGGAAAAAGAATGCTTTATAAAAAATTCTGTTATTAATATCCTGTATAAAAAAATAGTCTTTAACAATATTCTTTAACAGCTGGTGATTATCATTATTAGGCCCCGGCTTTGATCCCAGATCAACAGTATTCACTTCAATACAACTTTCTAACTCTTCATATATTCTTTCATCCAACGAGTCATGTATGCAATAGAAATAGGTAAAACCCTCCGACTCCATTTTATCAACGACGTCATATAACCGGCCTTTGTGGCGAATTTCATTTTCACCGATATACTCAATCAAACAATTTTGCCTGTAATCCGACCCTTTAATTTTCAGCACGAATAATTTCCGTGAACCAACATTCTTAGTTCTGACAATACTTCCCATTTCGCTCCTGTTTTCATATAGCATGACGCTAAATACGATATAAAACCCACAGATGTTGAGGAGAAATATAACGACTAATAATATCGGGACTACTTTCTTCATAAAGAATCTATTCACAAAGAAACCGATTAAAAAATTGTTTTCCAAAACAGGCGTTCATAATGATACCCCGGATTAACAGAAAATTGGAACCTAATACTTTGACAACAAGCCATGAACGCACTTCCGCAGATTCAATAAGTAAATACTGTTAAAAAAACATTACATTTGACAATCAATTTAACCATACCATTCTTGAAAAAGGGCGTGTATATATTGTTACTTGTTTTTATAGGCCTTCATATTTGCGGTTATTATCCCATTTTCAAATTATTACAGTATCGTATACGCCAGGAGGTTAAGGCTGGCTTGGAAAAAGATATTCCTGAAAGCAAACTTCATTTCGTATCCATCAGTGATGAGAATCCGAATGAAATAAAATGGGTGCGCCCCGGCAAGGAATTCAGATACAAGGGTAACATGTATGATATCGTAACTATTAAAAAAGAAAAGGGGATCACTCATTACATTTGCGTCAGCGATCGTGATGAAACACGTTTATCGGCATACCTTGATGAAATGGTAAAAAAACAAATAGAAAACGACAACAACCCTTCTGGCAATTCCGCAAAAAAAATATTGAAAGTCCTACGATTGAACTATGTTGCCTCTCAAAAATTATTAATAAACATACATAGTACCGGTTCTGTTATATATGCAAACTACTCATCTTCTATTTCAGCGCCCTTTCTTAACCACACTACTCCTCCACCCAAACAGATTACCTGACCTGTTTTCTCTTTTACAGAAGCTGCTTTAACCTGATTTCCTTTCCGCCCAAGGCGAAAAGGCGGTTTGCTTTGACATTATACTTCTTACGTCAGATCATTACCGATCTGAGCGGATAACGTGTAATGATGCTTCTTAAACGACATCTATTAAATCATGAAAATCACTTAATCAAAGTCATTCTGAATCACCAATGATATTCCGTATCAAAAACACAAATGAATATTACGGTTATTCCATCTGACAATAAGAAACTAAAAAAATATACCGATGAAAACATATACAATTCTATTTTGCGGGCTGATGATGTCCATTACAGCCTTTGGGCAAGGTCAATTAAAAGGTAAAGTATTCGACACTTCCAACAACAATGCGCTTCCCGGAGCAACTGTGCAGGTATCGGGCAAAGCGGTAACAACAACAGATAAAGACGGGATGTTTTCAATTGAATGTAAAGATTCGTCTGAAATTTCAGTCTCATTTATAAGCTATGAGACTTATAATAAAATGGTTAAAAATTGCGATGAAGAATTAAATGTCGGACTTACTCCATCCAAGCATAATCTGAATGAAGTTGAGATAACGGCTACATCAAATGCAAATAAATCCATTTTGTATATCCCTACCTCAATTGTTAAACTACAGGAAACAGAATTGAAACGGGGTAATGGCTTATATATGGATGACGCAATTAATGCAAATATTCCCGGTGTGTTTATGGAGAGAAGAACAATCTCAGCAGGGCAGCAATTCAATATCCGAGGATATGGAAACGGAGCGAGAGGCACAAATGGCATCAATAGCAACTTTGACACACAAGGCTCAAAAGTTTACTTAAACGGTATTCCTGTAACTGATGCAGAAGGGATAACCCTGATGGATGATATCGATTTTGCTTCAATTGGAAATGTTGAAGTTATTAAAGGGCCGGCGGGAACATTATACGGATTGGCAATCGCGGGCGTTGTAAATCTTCAAACAAAAAAAGCGGAAAAAGGAAAAGTTATCATTGGTCAGGATATCATGACCGGAAGTTACGGACTGAGTCGTTTAACCACACATATTCAGGTAGGAGGCGATCGCTCATCTCTATTGGTGAATTACGGAAAACAAAAATCGGCCGGATTTGTTACGCATACTGCCTCTCACAAGGATTTTGTTAACCTTATCGGTGAATTTCAACCGAATGAAAAACAATCAATAAATACCTATCTCGGTTATAGCAACAGTTATGATGAAAGACAGGGTGAACTAACAATTGGCCAATATGATACATTAAACTTTACCGGAAACCCTGCCTACATCAATAACAATGCGCACTCCGAAATAATAAGTTTCAGAGCGGGTGTAGCACATACATATACATTCAATAAACATATTTCAAATACAACTTCACTCTTTGGAACCGGGATAAGCAATAATGTCAGTTCCGCAGGGGGATGGACAGACAAAAGACCTGTTAATATAGGACTGCGATCCACAGTAGATATTAAATACGCATTGAATGAAAAATTCAATTTGTCAGGATTGGTGGGAGTTGAATCACAGGTTCAATATGCTCAAACAATAGGTTATTCAATGGTGAAAGACAGTTTCAATATGTATGGATATAATCTCATTGGCAACCTTACAAGTAACGGATCAACTATTAACCAAACCACATCTGCATTTACAGAATGGACTTTATCAGTTCCATCAGAAATTTCTCTGACAGTAGGTGTTGGTTTAAGTACAATGAATATTGATTATTGGAACAGGGTTTACTCAACAACAAATAACAATCCGTCCAAAAATAAAAATCCTGTTCCTGTACATTATAGTGCTGCTTACGATGGAATGATATCTCCACACATTGCACTAAATAAAGTATTCAGCAAACAATTCTCCACGTATGTTTCATATAGTATAGGCTACAAAGCACCTGTAAGTTCCTATATTTTCATCCCAACCACCAATATGGTAAATACGGGTTTAAAGCCCGAACTTGGAACACAATATGAAATTGGAGCAAAGGGCATAATGCTGGATGGCAAACTGAATCTCCAGGTTGCCGCTTTTGACGCGATATTCTCAAATAAAATGACTGCTGTGGCGGTTCCCAATCCCGCAAAAACAGCTACACTGTATACTTATCTTGTAAATGGCGGAAGTCAGGATGATAAAGGACTTGAAGTTTTAGTCAAATATACAGCTTATAAATCCTCAACCGGCTTCTTTAAATCAATCAGCCCTTTTGCAAATATGGCTTATTCAGATTTCAAATATGTTGACTTCAAATACCAGAAGATCGGCAAAACAAAAGCTGCAAAAGATAGCGCTATAACAGCAGATTATAGTGGCAATGCAGTGGCAGGTGTAGCTAAAATAACTGTAAACATCGGAATGGATATAGATACAAAAGCCGGCATTTATGCAAACGTGAATTTTATGTATAGGGATCCGATGCCATACACTTCGGATGGGTTAAACTATGCCGGAAGTTACGGCTTATTGAATGCAAAATTGGGCTTCCATAAAACGTTCGTAAAACATTTTGATATAGATATATTTTATGGTCTGATCAATATCACAGAACAAAAGTACGCGTACATGGTATTCCTCAACCAACTACCTGACGCATATATGCCCGCTCCAAATGTGATGAACTATTTCGCGGGCGCAAACCTGAAATATATATTTTAACACATAACTCAAAAGCCCCGCAATATCGCGGGGCTTTATAAAAAATTTCTTATGAACCATTTATTTAGCATATTGTCCATTTCATTGCTATTCTGCGGATGCGGTCGATTTCAAAATGAAGACAAAAAACAGGATCGCAAGGAACGAGTTGTTTGCATTTCTAAGCAGTATAGTGAAATCATTTACGCCTTGAATGCTCAGGAAGACATCGTTGCTGTTGATATCTCAAGTACATACCCACCAGAAATCAAGAAATTACCAACAGTGGGCTACCACAGAGCCTTAAGCATTGAGGCGATTCTCGCCATGAAACCCACACTTATTTTGCAAGATGATAATATTGGACCGGAACACGTAGTAAAACAATTGACCGACTTGAAAATTCCAATGAAAAATTTTGGAAAATACCAGGGAAATATATCCGGCACTGATTCATTGATCCGTGAAATCGGATCCTATTTTCACAAAGAAGCTCGCGCCGATTCACTTTGCATGAAATTAGATACTGAGATGAAAACGGCGATTGAAAGTGCTAAACAATATAAGGATACAACTAAAGTCCTTGTGATTCATTTCGGACAAGCTTCAAATATATATCTGGTTATGACGAAAAAAAGCACTGCTGCCAAAATGATCGGATGGGCAGGAGGAAAAATGGCAGTTGAAGATGAGAAAGGCATGAAACAAATATCACCCGAAATTGTAGCCAAGTCAGATCCGGATGTAATACTACTAACTGATTTCGGATATGACCGACTTGGCGGATCTCCTGAAAAAATTAAGGAATTGCCGGGTGTAGCGTCTACAAAAGCATATAAGAACCGGAGGATTTATCGTATTGAAGAGCATGACCTTGTATACCTCGGACCAAGAACAGGGGAAAATGTGCAGTTGATCCAAAAACTCATACACCAAAATGGCCAATCAAAATAAACAATACCAAGGCACGTCTTTAATTCTTTTTGCTGTTCTCATTATTACAACCTTATTGTGCATTTGTTACGGCGCGGTACACATAAGCATTGGTGAAATATTTTCAGCACTCCAAAAATGGTTCACAGCCCCCAATGGAATGACACTTAACGAAAGAGTATTTATTGAAATACGTTTGCCCCGTGCTCTTTTAAGTGTATTGGTCGGAGCCTGCCTGGCAACAGGTGGAGTACTGATGCAAGGCCTATTCCGGAATCCTATAGTTGAGCCGGGCCTTGTTGGAACTTCCAGTGGCGCTGCTTTTGGCGCTGCTTTATATTTTGTGTTAGGTTCAATATTCAAATTCAATGCAGGTGAATGGACCTTACCGTTTGCCGCATGTGCCGGAGCCCTTTTTTCCACATTGTTGGTATTTACGTTTTCACGATCAAAAGAAACAGGCAAGAGCTCTATCGTTACACTTTTATTAACCGGCATAGCTATCAACGCTTTGTTTATGAGTGGTGTAGGTTTTCTTTCATACATTGCCCGAGACCCGCAGGCCCGCTCAATAACTTTCTGGGGACTTGGAACTTTATCCGGTGCAAATTGGCACTCTGTCTTGATTATCGGCACATCAACAATCATGTGCTTTATAATAGCATTACGATATGCCAAACATCTGAATGCACTTATGATAGGTGAAGAAGAAGCGCAATTACTTGGATTAAACATTAGCCGTATAAAATTCAATGTTCTACTTATCAATGTTATTATGGTCGCTGTTGCAACGGCTTTTGTAGGCGTTATAAGTTTTGTTGGACTTATTGTACCTCACCTGCTTCGCATAATTAATGGTTCGGATAATCGCTTTCTTTTGAGAAATGGATTTTTATTAGGAGGCATTTTGCTGGGTGTCGCCGATCTTATCGCAAGGATGGCCCTGGCCCCGGCGGAATTACCTATTGGAATTGTAACATCCGCAGTTGGAGTACCTGTATTTATTATTCTGCTCCGCCGGAAAAATTATTCATTTTGATCATGCTTGTTGCAGAAAACATATCATATAAAATAGGTGATAAAACATTGCTTGAAAATGTATCATTATCATTTGAACCGGGGAAATTGAATTTGATCATTGGCCCGAATGGTGCTGGAAAATCAACACTTATAAAAACTCTATGTAATCAGATCCGACCTGATACAGGACATATATTTTATGCCAACCGGGACATTAATAAGATATCAATAACCGAATTAGCCCGAATCCGATCTGTATTATCGCAAAATATTGAATTGGCATTTCCTCTTCGGGTAAACGAAGTGGTCATGATGGGAAGGTATCCTCATTTCGTTAACGATCCAACGGAACAAGACGAATTGGCTTGTATGGAATCTATGCAGTTTTTTGATGTAGATTATCTATCAGATAGAAATTATATGACATTGAGCGGAGGTGAAAAACAACGGGTACACTTTGCCAGGGTAATTTCTCAAATATGGTATCCGATAACAGGCAACTACCGTTACCTGTTTCTTGATGAACCATTAACATTTCTGGACGTACGTTACCAGTTTAATTTCATGCGTAAAATAGTTGAACTATTGAAAAACACAGATATAGTAGTAGTTGGTGTTGTACACGACTTAAACCTGGCCGCTAAATTTTCTGATAAAATTATTTTACTGAATGATGGAAAAGTAATAGCGAGCGGAAATAAGTATGAGGTTTTGACAAAAGAAAATGTAAAAACCACTTATCAGCTTGAGCCTGTTATTGTTGAAGGAAAAGAATCATTATACCTGTTCTTTGATTAAAAAATTGGGGCAGGGATGAGAGTAGCGTCAGTTTTATACTGTACTGTATGTCAAGGCATATGGTGATTTTTTCATAGCGGGGTCTCTCATCCGCCAATTTAAAACCTTGTATTTATGTACATAAAACGCATTGAATTATATAAAAACAAGATGCACTTCACGACAAAGACCTTAATTAAAAATATGAATAGTATTTGTTCCGTCGAAAGTAGCCTGGTATCTGGTGAGTGGAATGGTTGCCGGACCCACATTTACACTTCCATCGCTCATTAAAAATTTCGAACCACAACAGGTGTCAATGGCAAAAATACCGCCAGCATCTGCGTTTATTCTCGCACAGGCATCGGATGGCTTATACGTACAATTGCGCTCATACGCCATAAAGTCGGTACTGCTTTTCCGATAAACCAGAATTCCGCGTACTCCGCCATTAACATAAGCCCATCCGGTCGGGCTATTTAAGCTGGGATTACTCGTAATATATATATACATGTCAACCGGCGCGCTTGGAACACCACTCTTGTTGTTCCCTGAATTTTTTTTACAGCCATTGCATACAAAGCAAAACAACAATCCTATAAAAAAATATTTCCCTTTATTAAACATTTCACTGCAAATATAGCGCATTTATGCCCCTTTTAAAAGGGGTAAGACAAAATACCCTTTTATCTTTTCTAGCAAAGACGCCAGAACCGCAAAGGCTTTAAATGAGATAAATTGATCGTTTCTTCTTTGCGGGCTTTGCGTCTCGGCGTGCAACCTTTGTATGTAGGCATTTTTGTCGTACCCCTTTAAAAGAGTGTGTAAATTTTCGTATAATTGTTATCGTACATCCCTGCCTTATGAGTAAAATATTCAAACACATAGTTTTATTGTCTTTGTTTTTTTTGCCTTTATTGGCCTTTTCCCAGGAAGCTGCCAAAACAGACAAAGAACAGCAACCTAAAACCACACGCGCCCAACGTAAAGAAGCCAAGAAAATGTGGAAGGAAAAACGCAGAAATGAACGCGCTGAGAAGAAAAAAATAAAAGAGCACCACAAACGCATTCAAACAAAAGAAGTGCGAAAAAGAATGAAGAAGGACAGAAAAACCGCTATACGAAATAATGAACACAAGCGCGAATTTTTTCTGAAACGCTGGTTTTCAAAAAAACAAAAAGTCTGATTGAAGAAACATATTGAATATAAGAGCTGCTTCGCATTATTAATTATTAATTTCTCATTACTATTTTTCTCTCCCCTATTCTCTCAATCCTATTACTTCCGGAATTATTCTGTTGATAATGGCCTGCCTTTTATACAGGTGTCTGCCATTTTCCAGGACAGCAAAGGCAACTTATGGACAGGCGGATACGGCGGCTTAAGTAAATTCAATGGCCGCACCTTTACAAATTACAATCCTAAAAAGGGACTCATCCACCATTCCGTGAGATCAATCACTGAGGACAAAAGTGGAAATATATGGATAGGCACAATTGATGGGGTAAATAAATTTTACAATGAAAAATTCACATCATACACTACAGCAAATGGCCTGCCCGATAATTCCATTCGCGCATCCTTAACTGACTTCGAAGGAAATGTCTGGTTCGCTACCGCCAATGGGATTTGCAAATTCAACGGAGAACGATTCGAACTCATTAATACCTCTAACGGACTTTTATCCAATGATGTATTGTGCTTATATCAAGATGCCTCGCACTTGATCTGGATCGGCACTTCGCAGGGGTTATGCTCCTACACGAACAAAAAATTTACAAATTATACTGTCAATGATGGGCTGCCGGACAAAAGGATCAGAACACTATGCGGCGACTTAAATGGAAATTTATGGGTCGGTACCGGGAACGGCCTGAGCTTACTCAGTAAAAACAAGTTTGAAAACTATTTCATACAACAGGGGTTGCCTGACAATGAAATTAAAACGGTACAAACAGACGCATTCAAAAATGTTTGGGTTGGTACAGGAAAAGGTTTATGCAGGATTATTCATACAACAAGCGGTCTCTTATTCAAAAAATATGTTCCGGGACCTGAGCTTAACAGCAGTATTATTGAAAGTCTTTATGCAGATTATGAAGGCAATTTCTGGATCGGAACATATAACGGCCTGTATCGATACCGCGGTGACGTGTTTGGCTTATTTGCAGAAAAGGAAGGAATGCAAAGCACATTTATATACCAGATTTTACGCGACAAGAACAACAACCTGTTTATCGGCACCAAAAACGGAGGATTTTATATTTATGATGGAAAAGATTTTACTAACTATACCACTAAAAACGGATTAAGTGGAAACGATGTGAATGCCGCTGTACTTGACAAAAATAATGATCTGTGGATCGGAACCAATAACGGGCTCAGTAAATTTGACGGCCGCACCTTTGTAAACTACACTAAAAAAAACGGACTTACCAGCGATACCGTCACAGCCCTCTTTATTGACAATACCGGCATAATGTGGCTGGGTCAGAATAACCGCGTTGCGCTATATGATGGAAAAAATTTCAAAACAATTTCTCTTCAAAGTTCTAAAGGAAACTTCGATATATGGACGATTGCCCAGGATAAAAGCAATATCATTTGGCTAGGCACTTACCTTGGCGGCTTGTTTAAGTACGACGGAAAAGAATTTACCGAATACTCAAAACAGATCGGAGTTTTGAGCAATTCAATTTTCAGCATACTTCAGAATACCGAAGGCGATCTTTTTTTTGGAACACTTGACGGGGTGTTCATGTACAATGGAAAACAAACCACGCATTTCAGTGAATCCGATGGCATGAGTTCCGACCTGGTATATGTAATGCTCCTTGATGATAAGGGTTTTTTATGGGCCGGCACAAACCAGGGTATCAACAAAATAAACATAAACGAATTCAGAAAAAGCGGCGAAAAACGAATTCAACCATATGCAAAGGAAGAAGGCTTCCAGGGTGTTGAATGTAATACCAATGGCGCGTTCAAGGAACCAGACGGAAGCATTTGGTTTGGCACTGTCAATGGCCTTATAAAATATACTCCGTCAGAAGATCGGTTAAACACTCTTGAGCCCAAAACAAGTATTATAAACATCGCTCTTGCCGAAAACGACACTTTGCTAAACGACAATTGTAACCTGTCCTATGATCAGAATACCATTTCATTTGGATTTATCGGCGTATGTTTAACCAACCCGGCTAAGGTGCGGTATCAATACATACTTGAAGGCGCGGATAAACAATGGGCACCTGTAACCAGCGAAAACTTTGTAAAATATTCCAGTCTGCCGGCCGGGCATTATACATTTAAAGTGATCAGTTCAAATAATGAAGGTGTTTGGAATAAGCAGCCAACACAATTTTCATTCACTATTGTTCCACCATTTTGGAAAACGTGGTGGTTCAGAACTCTCGCGACGATCGGAATAATCACTGCCGTCTTCCTGTTTATTTATTATCGCGTAAATCTTATACGTAAACAGGAAAGACAGCGCTCCGATCTTCAAAAACGCATCGCGAATGTTGAACTTCTTGCCCTACGTTCTCAGATGAATCCTCATTTTATCTTTAATACAATGAGTTCCATACAGCATTATATCGCTAACAACGAACCCGATGCTGCTTTGAAATATCTTTCCCGTTTCGCCAAATTGATGAGGGCCATTATGGAAAATACCAAACAGCCTTCCATAACAATTAAAGATGAGCTTGATACGTTAAAACTATATCTTGAACTGGAAGCTATGCGTTTCGACAATAAATTTGAATACACTTTTAAAGTCGATCCGAAAATAGATGTGAATTACGAAGAGATTCCATCCATGTTAATTCAACCTTATATTGAAAATGCTATTATTCATGGCTTGCTACCAAAAACAGGGAATGGCAAACTACTTATTGATCTTACAAAAAATGACAATTTTATTATTTGTACAATTGAAGACAATGGAATAGGACGCGCTAAAGCGAAAGAATCTAACAAAAGCAGGATCAGTCAGCACCGCTCGCTTGGCATGTCAATTACGAAAGAACGCCTGTCAATTCTAAATCATATTAATAATAACAATACCAGTTTAAGCGAAGAAGTTGTAGATTTAACAGATGCTAACGGAAACCCTTCAGGAACAAGGATTGTGATTTATGTACCGATTGAAAGCAGTTAGGCTGCGCACAAAAGCTCACGGGTTGGCAAGAAGCAGTTGGCAGTTGGCAGTTGGCAATGATTGCTGTTTGCCAACTGCCTTTTGTCTGCCTGTCGAAGCTTTTAGCGTAGGTTTAGCCAACATTTTTTTTGCATTTTGAAAACAAATTATTTAAAAACATTATACTCACAAAATGAAATAGTCATAAACCGCTGGCATACAAACAGAAATGAATATGACGTATTCCATATGACCTTTTAAATCCTAAAAATATACGTATGAAAGCAATACTTGTAGATGACGAAAACGGATCACGCGAATCGCTGGCCCTGCTCCTTGAAAAATATTGCCCCGAGGTGCAGGTACTTGCTAAAGCCGATTCAATGACCAGCGCGCTCACAGCGATACAAAAATATGAACCGGAGTTGGTTTTCCTTGACATCGAAATGCCCAATGGCAGCGGATTTGATCTGCTTGAAAAAATAAAGGACATTGATTTTGACGTAGTGTTCATTACCGCTTATGATCATTATGCTATTCGTGCGATCAAATTCAGCGCTGTTGATTACCTGCTGAAACCTGTCGACCCTGAAGATCTTAAACACGCCGTGAAAAGAGTTGAAGAAAAACGCTTGAGTAAAAAATCACTTGGCGACAAATACAAGACACTTCTTTCCAATGTGAAAAGCGAAACCAAGCTTAAAAAAGTTGCCATTCCTGACGGAGATGGTTTGGTTTTTATAAACCTTACAGATATCATCCGTTGTGACTCAGATGGAAACTACACATATTTCGTTTTGAACAACGGCAAAAAGATCATGTCATCCCGAACACTTGGTGAATATGAAGAAATGTTTGAAGGAGAGAATTTTTTTCGCGTACACCGTTCACACCTGGTAAACCTTGATCACGTTAAAAAATACATCAAAGGCGAAGGCGGATATGTAGTATTGTCCGACAACTCTCAGGTTGAAGTATCCCGCAGAAAAAAGATTGAATTCCTCGAAAAATTGGGGGGACATTAAAAAGTTCCGGGTTTAAGATTCAAAGTTCCGGGTTCTGGGTTCAAGGTTTTATCTAACTATCACCAAGGCCATTGATTCCCTTTTTCAAAACACCATTTCAACATTGAACTTTGAACCCGGAACCTTAGCTAACCGTTTAACATAATTATCCCGCCACTTAAAAAGTAAGCGCCTCCCTTCGGAAGAATGCCACAACAAACACTGTTTTCCTGCGTAATATTGTCATAACCAAAACCTAAAGATCATGAAGGCAATTTCGAAAAGAAGGGTCAGTTACCACAGGGTGGTCGACTCATGGATTCGCTGGTGCGGTGCTGCAACCTTAGCGTTTATTATTTACAATGTAATAGTAGTTATAACAAGTTAAATAAATTTAACAAAATCCTTATGAGCCTCTTTTTACCTTCTCCATTTGGAGAAGGTGTCACGGCTGAGCCGGGACGCCTGCCTGCCGGTAGGCAGGGATGAGGCAAGGAGGTCGCCGGGCAAGCAGGAAGCTTAAATAAAAAGCGTGGGGCTTAACCTTCAGGCTTGCCCGGAACAGACCGAAAAAATAAATAGAATGGCCCATAAAAAAAACGGCTTATTTAT
>JAEUTS010000003.1 GCA_016787005.1 Bacteroidia bacterium | reverse complement strand
AGGTACAGGTGTTCGTCATCGGCGACAGCCCCTTCAATGTTAAGTTCGCCAGCATTCAGCTTAGCGGCAGCACTCAGCGTTTTATAAAATTTTTCTAAGGAGTGAGTCTTATAATTTGTCGGATTATTCACATTCACACGCACCAGTACATCCCGCTGCGGCGATTTGGAGCCCGATCCGAATATGAGCATCTCCTGTTTAATTCCCGATCCAACACTGGTCATTGCTTCAAAATCGGGCTTTAAGGGTTTTGGAATTTTACCGTCTTTCAATTCTTCAGCCGATGCGATTCGGAATTTTTTCACCACCCGATATTGTTCATCAAGCTTAAACAGCCAGGGGGTATTGTCGCCAATTATATATATTGTACCATCAATAATATCAATGCCAGAAGCCGAAGGGATATCTTTAAGTATATGCCTGTTTAAAATGGATAATTCCATAATAAGGAGTTAAATTATTGGTGTTTGCGTGCACATTTTCTGACCGGCTAAATCTGGCTCAAGTTATTGATTAAAAGGCATTAATTCATGTGTATATATTTTTCAGTTTTTAAAGGTCCATGGAATGCCTAATATATTCATTCCCAGTTTGAATGCGCAAGCTTATGGCATTTCATGCTGTGAAAATAATTTATCAACCCAGTATAAAAACCCTGTTTTTAAGTTGAAAATAATTTTATTTTAGTCGGCCCAAACACAATAAAATGGTTTGAGTAAACTGAATTATAATGTTTCGTTCCGGTAAAATAATTTTGCTTTTTTATTTCCTGTTCTGTTCATTTAGTGTTCTCGCACAAAATAAACTTAACGCATTAGCGCCAAAGTTAAGTTCGTTTATTTATTCATACGATGTTGACCCTGCTACAAATGTGTTGTATTACGGCGGAAACTCCGGTGGGATAGTGCTTGGCGCTATTGATGGTACTACTGGTACTTCTGTTTCCTGGCCCAATTTCGGATTTCCCGCGAGCGATAGGGTAACCCAGGTTTTGTATTCGGATAACATGATTTACATAGCCGGATATTTTCCTAAGGTAAATGGATATGCCCGAAAAAATATTGCGGCTATTGATGTCAACGGAAATGTAACATCGTGGAATCCTTCAGGAAAAGGCGCAAATATTGCGGGACCTACAAATATTGCCGCGGATAAAAATTACTTATATGTTGGTGATTTTTCTTCCACAACTCTTTCTGTTATAAGCAAAGCTACTGGATACCTTATTAATGATTCTGTTATTGTTGAGGATGCAGGATTACCTCTGCTAAAAATTGTTTATGGAGACAGTCTGATAGTGGCCCTTACAGAGTATGAGCTTATTCTTTACAAATGGGAATACAACGCTTTGCTCGAGCCGGTCGCTCTAAGGATCGTTGGGAGGGAAGACCTTTCTTCTTATGGATTTTATTTTGATCCGCAGCAATATTACAGTCGGGGAGGGGCGGCCCTTGTCATATTAAACAGGAACATATATGTAATAGATGATTTTATTTACAGCGGTAAACACAGCGGCGCATTGAAGTTTAAATGGAACTCCCTGAATAATCAATTGACTAAGCAAAACTATGATATTGATATGTGGTCGCTTTGCTCCTCGCCTATACGACCAACAGGGGTGCCGGATTATCTGGTTCAACCCAAAATTAATAATGCCACGTATTACGACAGTACATTATATATAGGTGGATTTGAGCTGTCAGATATGAACAAGGGCTCTTGCGGCGATTCATATTCCGTACTCTCCTCAAGTCCTTATACTTCCAATTCTTCTAAAGGCTTTTCAGGTAATTTACTTTTCGGTCCGGACTATTATGATGTCCGTCAGTTGAAGGCAGTAAACAATACACTCTACCAGGTTTCAACACGCGAGTATGTTTCCGGTCCTGATAAATATACAATTGACAGCATAAGCGCGTTTTGCCTCACTCCAATGCGGCCGGGAGAGTTTTCGGTTTACAAGGCCGCCGTTTGTCCGGAAGATATGGGGGTTAAGTATGAAGTGCCGAAGGTTCCCGGCACAACCTATTCGTGGACATACAGCGGGACAGGAGCCACAATACATTCAACCGGGACCAACAGTATAACGATGGACTTTTCATTGAGCCCCGGTTCCGGAGATCTGACCGTAATAGCAATAAGCACCTGCGGACTAAAGAGTGCTCCACGTACATTTCATATTAATATTAATATTCCTCCTGATGCAAATGCCGGTCCCGATAAGGAAATAAATTGTACGGATAAATCGGTTCTGTTACAGGCATCATCAACCACGTCGGGTGTTATGTATAGTTGGAAGAGGCCGGATGGCTCCACCACACCAAATGCTCAGCCTGCGGTTAGCAAACCGGGACAGTATATTTTGACAGTTTTGGAAACAACGAATGGCTGTCATTGGCGTGATACGGCTATTGTAACCATCGATACAATTAAACCTGTTCCATTGATCCTTTCAGGAAATAATACACTTACATGTTTAAAAAGCACGATAACGATCAATGGAAGTTCATCAGGCAGTACGGATTCTTTGCATTGGAAAGATGCAGGAGGGGTGTCGTGGCCCAATCCATTGCAAACCGGCACAGCAGGGAATTATAAATTAATTGTGCTGAACACAAAGAATGGTTGTGTTGCTGTGGATAGTGTAACTGTCTCATCCAATAAGATATCTCCGGCAGTTTCGTCTTTATTTACCAGTGCTGACCTTACCTGCAAAACCGACACACTTATTTTAAGCGGCAGCACTACCACTTCAAATGCAATACTTGAATGGTTAGGTGCCGGAGATACAATGTTAAATCCTGCCGCAATTGCAAAGGCAGGGGTTTATTTACTCATGGCTACAGATACTTCTAACGGATGCAGATCTACCCAGGCGGTAAACATTAATTACAGGCAATACTTACCTGCCATAAATGCACCAGCCGGAAAAACAATTACATGTTCGTCGCCTTCAATAATTTTGAATGGTTCATCAGCCTCACTTAATACGCTGCTTGGCTGGAAGGGGCCAGGAAGCTATGTTTCAACAAACCCGGCAACGGTAACTGATACCGGTATTTATATTCTGACTGTAACGGATAC
>JAEUTS010000429.1 GCA_016787005.1 Bacteroidia bacterium | reverse complement strand
ATAAATACTAATATCAGATTTTAAGAATATAGTAACAGAATAAAGATCTATGGCTAAAAATAAAGATTCAGACAATTCAGAAAACTTACCTGAAAATAATAACAGCGGTACCGGTAACGACCATAACGTGACCCTCGTTTCCGGCATGTACCAGAACTGGTTCCTGGATTACGCATCATATGTAATTCTTGAACGTGCGGTACCTGCAATTGAAGACGGGTTAAAACCTGTACAGCGCCGCATCATGCACTCTATGTGGGAAATGGAGGATGGACGCTATAATAAAGTAGCGAACGTTATTGGTAATACCATGAAATATCACCCGCATGGTGATGCGTCAATTGGTGACGCGATGGTGCAATTAGGACAGAAAGATCTGCTTATTGATACACAGGGTAACTGGGGAAATATTTTAACTGGGGATTTTGCAGCAGCTCCGCGTTATATTGAAGCGCGTTTGTCGAAGTTCGCGTTGGAAGTGGCATTTAATCCCAAAACGACAACCTGGTTAGCCAGTTATGATGGACGTAATAAAGAGCCGGAAACATTACCAATGAAGTTTCCTTTGCTGCTTGCACAGGGTGTGGAAGGGATAGCGGTTGGTTTGGCATGCAAAATCTTACCCCATAATTTTAATGAACTCATCGACGCATCGATTAAAGTATTGCGCGGCCGTAAAACGGATATCATGCCTGATTTTCCAACAGGCGGTTCGGCTGATTTCAGTAATTACAGCGAAGGTTTGCGCGGAGCACGTGTTCGTGTCCGGGCCAAAATATCCCAGCTGAATAAAAAAACGCTTATTGTTTCAGAAATTCCTTTTGGTACTACGACTCAATCGTTGATCGATTCAATACTTGCAGCAAATGATAAAGGAAAAATTAAAATTAAAAGGGTTGAAGACAATACCTCAGAGAATGTCGAGGTATTGATTCACCTGGCACCCGATGTTTCGCCGGATAAGACTATTGACGCATTATACGCCTTTACAGATTGTGAGATATCTATATCACCTAATGCTTGTATCATTGAGAATGACAAGCCGCGTTTTGTGGGGGTAAATGAGATGCTGAAAATTTCTACGCATCAAACGCTGGAGTTGTTAAAGCGGGAGTTGGAAATTGAGCTTGAAGAACTTAAAGAACAATGGCATTTTTCTTCTTTGGAAAAAATATTCATCAAGGAAGAAATGTATATCGATTTCAAGAAGTATAGCGATAAAGAAAACCTCTTTAAATACTTATACGAATCTTTCAAACCCCATAAACGCAAGCTGAATCGCGCGATCAACGATGAGGACCTTGAGCGATTAACCAAGATCCCCATGATCCGTATTACCCGTTTCGACAGTATTAAAGCGGATGATGTGATGAAAGACCTGGAGAAAAGAATTGATGAGGTAAAACATCATTTGGCAAACCTTACTGAATTCGCGGTTGAATATTTTACTAACCTGAAGAAGAAATACGGTGCGGGCCGTGAGCGTAAAACCGAGATACGCTCATTCGAGAATATTGAGGTTCGCCATGTAGTTGTGGCCAATCAAAAGTTGTATGTGAACAGGGAAGAAGGCTTTATAGGCTATGGGCTGAAGAAGGATGAATTTGTTTGCGAATGTTCGGATATTGATGATATCATTGCATTTACCAGGGAAGGTAAAATGAAAGTGGTTAAAGTGGCCGACAAAGCCTTTATGGGCAAGGATATTATTTATGTAAACGTGTTTAAGAAAAACGACGAACGCACTATTTACAACATGATATACCGTGATGGTAAAAAGGGTGCTGCCATGATGAAACGTTTCCCTGTAACCGGTGTTACACGTGATAAGGAATATGACCTCACCAGGGAAACGCCTGAATCGCAGGTATTGTATTTTACGGCCAATCCTAATGGTGAGTCAGAGATCGTTACTGTCCACCTGAAACCATTGCCGGGCTTGCGAAAACTGGAGTTTGATGTAAACTTCGCTGATCTTGCTATAAAGGCCAGGGGGACAATGGGTAACGTTGTAACCAAGTATCCTGTTAAAAAAATCGTTCAGAAATCGAAAGGGGCGGGGATAGCACATACAGAGAGGATATGGTTTGACGATACTGTTCACCGCATTAATAATACCGAGTATGGTACTTACCTGGGTGAGTTTACCGGTGATGATAAAATTTTAGGTGTAACACAGAGCGGTCATTATAAATTGTACTCCTACGACCTGTCGACTCATTTTGATGAAGATATTATTTTGATCGAAAAATTTGATCCGGCAAAACCACTTTCGGCCATCTATTATGATGGAAAAGATAAGTTGTATTACGTAAAACGTTTTGTTGTTGAGCCTACAGATAAAAAAGTATTATTCATCAGCGAGGCCGAAGGTTCAGTGCTGGAAGTAGCGACCACCCAGGCTATACCTGTAGTTGATATTACTTTCTCTAAAAAAGAAATAAAAAATAAGAAAATAAATCTCACAGAGTTCATTGAGATCAAAGGCCTCAAAGCTAAAGGCAATAAGCTAACAGACCACAAAGTGAAGGAAGTGAACCTGCTTGAGTCGAAAGAGAAGCCTCTTGCTCCACCGCCTGTTGAGGTACCGGCTAAAGCTGTTGCACCACCTCCTGTAAAAGCCTCACCAAAAAAAGTGCCTGAGTTACCTTCTAAAGCTGACAAGAAGAAGGGGAAGGGTGGTAAGCCTAAGCAGACGTCCTTGGATATATAGGGAAATATCGGCAATGCGGATATAACATTGTTGGCGGTAATGCTGTCGCCTGTTTAATATTTAAATATTGTCCAGTAAATTCCAGTAGAATGATTAAAGTGAATTATACAATCTTAATTATATTAATTTCCATGCATCCATCCCTTTCCAATGCTCAGCCCGTAAATAATGACATTATAATTAGGCATGGGACCACGATACTTACATTAGTTTCTCCAGACACGATATGGATTGCGGCAGACTCAAAGGTCGCCGAAGTAACTTCCTATAATAGCACGACTGGAAATAGTTTAAGCCAAAACAAAATATTTGAAACCAACGGTATTATTTATGGTTTTGCCGCTATTCTTAAATGCTCCAATAAATCGGGCATGTCTTTATTTGATTCACAAAAGATAATGGATTCAATTATCAAGGATAGGAAACAATTCCAATCGTCTGCCATTGCATATAAGGATGCTATTCTAGTAAAATTAACTGAATTACTTGACTCTTTGGTACTCAAAGAGTCTCATGCCTTTATTGATAAATACATGAATGAACCAATACATACATTTTTGATGGCCTCATTTGGGAATGAAGGACCAAAGTACTATTCACAATCTTATATTATAGCAAAAAATGGGAATGCGTACAAAATTCAAGAAATGCAACCCTCTATTTATGATTACGGAACGATGTATTTCATGACAGGTAGCAAAAAAGCGATAAAAGAATTTCTAAATCTTCATCCAGACTATTTTGGGGATTTTCATGAAATGAAGAAAAAACTTATCTGTCTAATATCTTTAGAGGCCAAAAAAAATCTGGCTGATGTAGGTATGCCTGTCGATGTAGTGGAACTTTACAGAAATGATTTTAAATGGTTTTTGGACAATAAAGAGTGTGATCTGACAAAAAAAATTAAATAAACGTAGAACTAGCCTCTGAATTGCACTACGCCAACAACCAACTTCCCCAATTGCCGGCGGACGTGCTCTAATAAAGTTCTTCACATTTAATTATCTTTGGTGTAAGCGGACGGCAGAGGAGCTATTAACGGCAACAGGGCATGTCGGCAAAACGTTAGGCGTAATCACAATTGAATACTAATGAGACTAAAGTTTTTAACAATATTGATTATTTTTTCAAGTAAATGTTTTTCATATGGGACATTTTCATGGTCAATATTTATTGATGATTTTGGTGGATATCAATTTTCAGATGAAATTGTTGAAATTCTAAAACAAGCCAGAAAGAAAAAATTCAATCAAATTAAGTTTAATATAACTGAAGCATTTTATTCAAATAATGATTCCACACATATAATGGTTTACTCACCAAGTGTTGGTGGGAATTCTCCATCAATTACTAAATTTCGTTTTGATTTTACATCAGATAGCACGGTTACAGTTTACAAGGAATACAATCATGGTTCAACATGTTATAAATGCGCTTACTATTTGAAACTAATAATGGGAATATATTGTATTTCGGGAACCTTTCCTGCAATCAATAATGACTTCTCCGAGAATTGTGAAGACTTAAATGTAGATTATAATGCACACGAAACCGGTCAGTTATTAAAATATACTTCAGGAGACACCATAATTGTAAAAAGGACATTTCCCGATAGAGCTGAAACTTATTATTTCGATAAAAATGAAAAACTAATTAAAATAGATTGGGGAGATGATATCACCGAGTATTCGAAGCCGTCTTTAGATACAGTAATTTCGAAAATTACACAAGGTTACAGCCAAACAACCATTGAAAGAAAAAGCGTTTCAAAAATGATTACTTCGAAATTTTTGTATAGTGAAATCCAAACAACAAATTCCTCTTATAGTTATATAAGTATTAAAACAGGAAAAGCGGTAAGTCGTGAGAGTGGTAAAACTAAAATTATTCAAGAATTTGAATTAAATAATTGGGAATTGCCAAAAAAAATAATTGTAAAGGAAAGTAATGATCCTATGAACAAAGTTAAAGGATCATTTATGGACGTGAGCTACAAGTGACCACTTTTTACTATTACCCTGAATTTCGGCCGTAACATAAGAAAATGAAAAGGCATCTTCTTTCCTTGACAGCTCTTCTAATCCTGACCTTTTTGCATGGGCAGACAGAATATTTCGGGACATTTAATCCTTGTAGTTTTAATTTTA
>JAEUTS010000422.1 GCA_016787005.1 Bacteroidia bacterium | reverse complement strand
CAATTTTACCTGGTTGACTCCATTGGTAAAAAGATCACAGTTGTAAATGAAGTTGTGAAGGCCCTTGGATTGATCAATGTAAAAGCTGAACAAATTCGCGCAGAGCAATTGAAACAAAGATTTGATTTTGTTGTGAGCCGTGCTGTTACCGAAATGCCTGAGTTTTATAGATGGGTTAAAGGATTGTTTAACCCCTATAGTTTTAATGAACTACCGAATGGAATTTTGTATTTAAAAGGCGGTGACCTGGCCGCCGAACTCGGGTCTTTTAAAGGTCGTTATAAATTATACAACCTTAGCGACTATTTTAAAGAAGAATTTTTCGAAACAAAGAAGGTGGTATATCTGAAGAGCTGAATTCACCTGCAGTTGGCACAACCCTGTCAGGGTTTTAAACCCTGACAGGGTTGTAGGGTTGTAGTAGTTACATCGAAAACATTTTTGCTACCGCAAAAGCCGCCGCTGCCGCTGCCGCGCCAATAGCAGTTACTTTTAAAGCTCCCGATAGCAGCGGTTGTCCCGTTGCTTTACTTTTAAAATAGCCGAAAGTAAACAAGCAGAGCAATGTAACTACTGCCGATATTTTAAGGCCCTCTATTGGCGTTGAGGTAAAAAAGTAGGGGATGAGGGGGATAATGCCGCCAACGACGTACGATAGCCCGATAGTGAGCGCACTTTTGGTTGCTCTGTTTCCATCGGGCTCTTCCAGGCCGAGTTCAAAGCGCATCATAAAATCAACCCATTTCTTTTTGTCTTTACTTAATTCCTCAACTAACATTACTTGTGAGCTTTCGCTGAAACCATAATTCTGGAATATTTCCCTGATCTCTTCTTTTTCTCTTTCAGGTACACGTTCAACTTCATCCTGTTCGCGCTTTAATTCCGAATGATAGTGCTCCACTTCAGTTTTGCCGGCTAAAAAACCGCCCAATCCCATCGCTATTGAACCCGCAATTATTTCGGCAACACCTGCTGTAATAACAATATCGTTGCTGCTTACAGCGCTGCTAATGCCGGCTGCCAGGGCAAACGGGACAGTCAATCCATCCGACATGCCGATCACAACATCTGTAATGAAGTCGGAATTGCGGAGGTGATCCTCCGTGTGAGAGTGGGTGTGAGAGTGGGCATGTGTCATAATATGATAATTTATAAGCGTTTTACATATTCAGATTATTCGGTCTTGCATACACCAGTTGCATTACGTTTATATTGCGCATAGCAAAGGCCGCTTCGCAATAGCCAAAGTAATAATTCCATTTGCGGATAAATGCATCGTTGAACCCCAGGGCTTTTATCTCTGATAAATTTTTATTGAATTGTCCGCTCCATAGCGAGAGTGTTTTGGCATAATGAAGTCCAAACTCTTTCAGGTCTACTAATGACAGGTCGCCGGTATTGTTTATGGCTTTATTAATAGCGGAAACCGAAGGCAGTAGCGAGCCGGGGAAAATGTGTTTCTGAATCCAGTCAACACCTTTACGCAGACTTTCGTACCGTGAATCGGGACATGTTATAACCTGTAAGCCAAGAAGTCCATCCTTTTTTAAAAGTTCGTGACATTTTTTAAAATAGATATCAAGAAAATCATGGCCAACAGCTTCCAGCATTTCAATAGAAACTATTTTGTCATACTTCCCATACAGAGTTCTGTAATCTGTAAGCTGTACGTCAACTTTTTCGGCCACGCCCTCCTGTTGAACACGCTGGTTAGCAAGACTGTATTGTTCTTCAGATATGGTAACACTTGTTACTTTACAACCATATTTTTTTGCCATATAAATTGCATTTTCTCCCCAGCCCGATCCGATCTCGAGCACATGATCGTTTGCATTTAATTTAAGCTTTTTGCAAAGCCTGTCGTATTTGGCAAGTTGTGCCTGTTGAAGACTAAGGCCTTCTTCTTTAAAGTAGGCACCGGAATATGTCATGCCGGGATCAAGGAACGATCGGAAGAAATCATTATTCAGGTCGTAATGTCCGGCAATATTTTCTTTGGCTTGCGAAACAGAGTTTGCATTTTTAAAGTGCGATAATTTATTGAACAACTTTAGTGTGTTTATTCCCAGGGTTTTTGTTTTACTGCCTGATGCGCCCGGTGCATATTCTACGTTCAATATTAACCATTTAATTACATTGCAGATGCTGTTTGTTTCCCAATCGCCATCCACATATGATTCGCCAAAACCAATATCGCCATATAGCACGCAGCGTTTAAAAAAAGAACTATTCTTTATTGTTATACCTGCATTTATCCCCCCGCTTCCATTGCCAATTGTAATAGTTTGTCCGTCGGGTAAAGTAAGATCCATGCGACCGTAGGGCATTGCGGAAAGTGATCGTAAAACTATTGTTTCGTAGATGTCGCTTTTAATGGTCAGGGCTATGGTTGACATAGTGTTAAAGATAAAAAAGATTGGCTTCATCCCAAGCTTCTCTCCCTCCTTTGTCCGGATTAACTCCAGAGAAGGGGTCGCTAATTGAAAAAATTGTTTGTCCGCAGGGACTTGTTTTTTTTAATAAGAGATCTGTCTAAGCCGGTTTCCTGTTTGTTTTGGCTAAGTAAAAAATATATTAATAATGTAGAAGCCACACCTATAAATGAACCCGCATAAATATCCTCGAAAAAATGTTGCGATAAGTAGACCCTCGACAAAGCAATCAACAGAGCTAATGTAAGCATGCAAAGTTTCAGCCATTTGTTTGATATGAAAAGTGCGAGACCGAAATAAACAGCAAAGGCGGTTGTACTGTGTCCCGAAGGAAAGCTGTGAAAGATATTATTATCAACACCTGGAATAAGATATAGGTCTGGATTGTTTTTAAAAAAAAGAGCCGGCCGGACATGGTCATTAAAAACGTATCGTTTGAGGATCTGAACAGTTGTTGAACTAAGTAAGTAGCTCAATACAATAATAATAGAATAGCGATAGCGGATAAATAACAGGAAAATGGCGATGGAGAGTGCAGTCCAGCCATCTCCAAGAAATGTTATGTAATAAAATATAAGATTAGTATATTCATTATGGTATTTGTTAAAGTACAGGTGTAGTTTATCTTTATCTGAAAAGATTAATAGTAGTGCACCGCCAATAAGAAATGTAAAATAGGGGAGGAGAAAGAAAAAGTTTTTTTTGAAAAGTTCTTTCAGGCGCAGAAGCTTCACTTCATCAGAGTTTGTACACGAAGATTTACTTGTCAGCCGTGAGAGCCAATGGTTTTCATTAGTTTATCAACCTGGGCGTCCCATAGCAATCTTGAGCTTTCTTTTTCTTCATCGCTATCAGCAAAATCGACGATCATAAGTGAAACATCACCTGTTAATTCATCGATCTGTATTCGGAATTCAAAATAACTACCATCAGTTTTGTCTACCCACTGGTAACGTACGAATGCATCTTCTTTCAGAGCTAAAAGACGCGCCTGCTGCTGGCTGCCATCCCAAATAAATGTATAGATACCATCCCTGATATTTACATCATCCGCAAACCATTCAGATAGTCCGCTTGGCGAAGTAATGAACTCATATAACAAGGTTTGTGAACACCTGATAACATATTCAAGTTCGAATTTTCCCTTAGGTTCCTTTTTAGAAGTATTAACAGGTTTTCCGGTAGCGTTTACGGGTTGGATAGGGTTAAAAGGAATGAATTCCTGTTTCATCTTTTTTACTTTCGCTACCCGTGGAGCCCTTTTCTGCTTAATAAGTTCCGGAGGAAGCGGAACTCTTTCCTTACTGAATTGAACGGCCGGCTTTGATGAAGCATTTTCAATAGGCTTCATGGCCTTTATTTTAATATCCATAGTTTTTGCTTTAGCAATTGGCGCTTTAACCTTTTGGGGAGGGGCAGGGTTAGTTTTCTTAATGATAGGTTTAGCAGCCTTTTTAGGCTTGGCTGATCCAGCTTTCTTTTTCTTTCCAGCCGGCTTTCCTGCCTTGTTTGCATGGAGTTTTGAGGGTTTAGCAGGCTTTTTTTTACTTTTCGCTGCAGATTTAGCGGGTTTCGCCTTTTTTATTTTTTTTGGTGCTTTTGAAGCCTTCTTAGCCATTTTAGTTAGAATCTGAATTCAGAGGACAATATATAAAAAAATACAATCAACCAAATATTTAATTCATTTTTTTAAATAATAAAGCCAGAGAAATGAAAAAAAGAATAATCTGCTATCTTTGCCACCCGCTATTTGGCGGACTATTAAGAATTTACAAATGGCGGGGTAGCTCAGTTGGTGAGAGCGCAGGATTCATAACTCTGTTGATAAGTTCTTTGAGTAGCATTGTTTATGGGAGTTTAGAGCATTTAATCGAAATTGGTTTAAACATGGTTTAAACATTTTTTTGGAGATTAAAATTTGGGACTTTAACCCATAGTCGGGCATCATTTTGTAGTAAGTTCTTTAATATAATTGCAAAACAAAAAGAAGGTAAAGTCCTTTTGTATATTTGCAAAATAATGGCGAGGTAGCTCAGATGGTTAGAGCGCAGGATTCATAGGTAACACCTCAATATTGTTATACTTGTGC
>JAEUTS010000107.1 GCA_016787005.1 Bacteroidia bacterium | reverse complement strand
CTATTTTAACATCTCCAATATTTTACTCTTTACCTCTCCGGTAGTGAACGGCATGCCTTTAATTTTATTCAATCCCTTTGCATCCACTAAAAATTTATCGCGAATGATTTTTATAAGTTGACCGTTATTCATTTCAGGTATCACCACTTTCTCAAACTGCTTTATAATATTTCCAAGATTTTTAGGCAATGGATTCAAATATTTCAAATGAACGTGTGACACTTCGCATCCTTCTGCTATAGATTCCTTCACTGCTGTTTTGATCGCGCCATAAGTGGAGCCCCAACCAATCACCAGTAACTTTCCTTTTTCCTTACCATTATCTATTTTCTGATGCGGAATAAAATCTGCGATTTTTTCTACCCGTTCAGCGCGCAACTTTACCATGAATTCATGATTTTCGGGGTCGTAAGAAATATTTCCGGTTTCATTCTCCTTCTCTATTCCACCGATACGATGCTCCAGGCCTTTTGTTCCGGGTATGGCCCACTTACGGGCTAACTTATCATTCCGTTTGTACGGTAAAAACTTTTCACCCTCCTTCAAATCATTTTTCGCGAATTGAACATTTATAACAGGTAGTTCGGCTGCTTTTGGAAAAGCCCATGGCTCAGCGCCATTTGCAATATAACCATCACTCAAAAAAAACACAGGGGTCATGTGCTCTATGGCTATCCGACAAGCCTCATAAACCGCATCAAAACAATCTGAAGGGGTACTCGCTGCGATTACGGGAACAGGTGCCTCTCCGTTGCGGCCATAAATAGCCTGTAACAGGTCAGCCTGCTCTGTTTTAGTGGGCAAACCTGTGCTTGGTCCCCCGCGCTGCACATTGCAAATAACGAGAGGAAGTTCAAGCATCAATGCCAACCCTATAGCTTCAGTTTTTAATGCAATTCCGGGACCTGATGAAGCTGTAACACCCAAATTACCTCCGAAAGATGCGCCTATTGCAGAAGTAACAGCAGCTATTTCATCTTCTGCCTGGAATGTTTTAACACCAAAATTTTTATGTTTCGATAATTCATGAAGAATATCTGAAGCAGGAGTTATCGGATATGAACCATAAAACAATGTCAGTCCGGACTTTTGTGAAGCGGCGATCAAACCTAATGCCGTAGCCTGGTTACCTGTCATGTTCCGGTACTCCCCTTTCGCCATTGGCGCGGCCTTAACCTCATAGCGACTCATGGGAGTCTCAGTGGTATCGCCATAACTGAAGCCGGCATTCAAGACTTTCAGGTTGGCATCAATAAGTTCAGGACGTTTTTTAAATTGTTCTTTAATAAAGTCGACCGAGTGATCGAGACCACGGTTATACATCCAGCAAATAAAACCAAGCACAAACATGTTCTTTGAACGGTCGGTCTCTTTTGTTCCGAGTCCGGAACCGGATAAGGCATTTCGCGTTAGCTTGGTTACATCAATTTCAATAACATGGTATTTATCAAGTGAACCATCCTTTAATGGATTGACTCCCGCAGGATATTTAGCAAGTCCCAGATTTTTAGGATCAAACCCATCTGTATTAGCGATGACCGTTCCACCTATCTTCAACTGTTTCAAATTCGCTTTAAGGGCGGCGGCGTTCATTACCACCAAAACATCACTTATATCGCCGGGGGTAAAAATTTCAACACTTCCAAAACGTAACTGAAAACCCGAAACACCGGGCAAAGTACCTTGGGGAGCGCGAATTTCCGCCGGAAAATTCGGGAAAGTACTCACATCATTGCCAAATAGGGCATTAGTGGCAGTAAACTGAGCTCCTGTCAACTGTATTCCATCCCCCGAATCACCGGCGAAAAGAATAACTACATCTTGTTTAACTTCTACATTTTTCAAAGTCTATATACTTTATAGAGTTAATGGGACAAAGGTACTCATTTTTATGAAATAGGGCAAACATTCTGTTTAAAGCCGCCTATCGAAGCCTATTCTATAAATAAACTCCCCGATGGCCCCGTATTCAAAACCAGACACTAAACATCCTCATTTTATGAAAACTTAATGAATTATGATATGCAATAAAATGTAAATTAAAAAAAATATACCGACAGAATCACCATTTTGCTTTGAAAACTCACTTATGCAGGAGTAAAACAAAAAATAGGTTATATATTTACTGTCCAAATGATCATCAGGCCATAATAAGGTATTACGAATGGGAAAACCAGGAAATCTGCTTATTGCGACATCATTAATATGTTTATTAATACTTGTGGGCAACAA
>JAEUTS010000375.1 GCA_016787005.1 Bacteroidia bacterium | reverse complement strand
CAGGATCATCAAAAACTAAAAATCGGTCTATTTAGAAGGGGTGGTCAGGTTGGCAGAGATACTTCCCTGTACATTAGTCAAAAAAACGGTATGATCGTGTTTCTCCTGACTGCCAATCACAATCTTAACAAACAGGGAATCACTCTGGGCGGTAGCCGATAGGATATTTTTCGCGTTAATTCCCATCACTTTATTCTTGGATTGGGTGGATATGGTTTTGGTAAAAGAAGCCGTCCGTACCGTATCAACAAAATTTGTAATAATACCATTATCGTATGTAACATAGTATGGGAATACTTTACCGTAAGCAGTATAAGTAACCTGGTAAGTTTGATTCTCGGATTTGTTGCATGCAAAAAGTGCTGCTATTATTCCAATCGCGATGAGCTTCTTCATGTCTTTATATTTAAATTATATGTTCAATAAATATAGGAATTGGATGATCAAAAACAAAAACCTGTTGCAGAACACAGATTTCTTCATTAGGCCTCAGCAATACCTCCAGCCATTATTAATTAGCCTGGAATGTCTCCCGGAGGCACTTGTGCCCAATTGGAAATAATAGCAATAGCTTTTATATCCTATTGCACAGGTTGTTTTTTTAACGCTATTGGAATAACGGGTCGAATCTCCCTCAACTGTCCGAAAATACAGATATGGAAATGAATACGGGATTGCTTTTATCCCGTTATTGCCATACATTTACTTTTAATGAAACCCTAAACAGATCAAAATGAAAAAAATCTACACTTCATCATTAATTATCCTGCTTGCTTTAAATAGCTATGGCCAATCGGTACAACAAATCTGTTTAGCGCAATTAGTGGCCAATTCAGCCGGAAATTTATGTTCTGGACAATGTAAAGGTTCTATCAATTGCTATCCTACCGGAACTGGTCCATATACTTACTTATGGTCTAACAGTGCCACAACTCAAAACATTACAGGACTGTGTGCAGGAACTTATGTACTTACATTGACAGATGCAGGTGCGGGAGGTGCTACCTGTACAGGCACTACTACTATTACCGAGCCTCCTGTACTATCAATTATCGTTAGTTCAGTCGGAAGTACAGCCACCGCTACAGTAACCGGAGGAACTCCGGGATACACATACATGTGGATGCCAGGCATGTATGGTACACCAACGGTTTCCAGCCTTGCACCCGGAACATATACTGTAAGCGTTACCGACAAAAATGGTTGTTATAATTATACAACAGTAACGATAACAGCTACAGGGATCTACGCTTTGACAAGTAATAACGGAGTAAAAATATATCCAAACCCTGCTTCGGACCTATTGACCATTGAAATAAGCCCTGAAAATGCCGGCAAAACAAAAATTACGATCCTGAATATTTTGGGAGAAATAGTTTATGAAGAGAATGTAACTGCTGATAAACTATTAAAGCAATCGCTCGATCTTTCAAAGCTCCCCCAGGGTGTTTATTTCGCAGTTATTCATTTTGCGGGAAGAACGATTACGAATAAGGTGGTGAAGGAATGAAAAAATAACTGACTCAATTCGGTAAAACAACGGACCTTTCACTACCCCAACCTGATCCCGATAATACAAACATCATCCACCTGCTCCAGGCTGCCCTTCCAGTTTTTAAACGAATTGGCAATAGCCTTTTTTTGGTCAGCCATGGGTAGTTCGCAAACCTGTAGCAACAATTGTTTGAAAGGCTTGTACAGAAATTTTTTACCTCTCGGTCCTCCGAACTGATCGGCATAACCGTCAGTGAATAAGTATACCAAATCCCCTTGCTCTACATTAATTGTATGATTGGTAAATTTCTTACTGCTTTCCAGCTCGCTTCCGATAGGTTGTTTATCCGGTTTTATTTCGAAAAGGTTGTAATTTTCACCGGCAAATACGGGCTCAAGCTCAATAAAATTATCCATCAGTTTGAATCCTTTTTTACGCAGCAGGTATACCCCATTATTGGCACCCGCAAACTGAAGTTTCTTCGCGGTATCATCAATGGTAACAATACTCATGTCCATACCATCTTTTACTGCGGTCTTATCATTCTGACGCAATGTTTCTTCAACCAACTCATTCAACTTATCCAATATAGCCGCAGGCTGAGTGAGCGCAAACTCATTGATAACACGTGTTAAGCCATTGTGCCCCACCATGCTTACCAACGCACCCGGAACACCATGACCGGTGCAATCGACAGCCGCTATCATGGCTTTATGATTAAAATGATCGAACCAATAAAAATCGCCGCTGACAATATCTTTAGGCTTATATAGAATAAAAAAATCTTTCAGATGCTCACGTATACGTTTATGTGCAGGAAGTATGGCCTCCTGGATACGTTTGGCGTATGTTATACTGTCGGTAATATTTTTATTGTATTGTGCAATCTCATCATTGGCTTTCTCCAGCTCACTATTCTTGCTCTGTATGATGGCTTGCTGTTTCAATATCTGAACGTTCGATCGCTTTATTTTGATATATGAGAAAATACCGCCAATAACAATAAGAATACAGATAGAATAAAACCACCAGGTTTGATAGAAGGGCGGATTTATCTTGAATTTAAATGATACGGGTTCTTTATTCCACAACCCATCGTTGTTGCAGGCCTTGACCAGGAATTCATATGTGCCGGGGTCCAGGTTGTTGTAAGCAACCTGCGGTTGAGTTGTTGACCTGTACTTTTCATCAAAACCAACCAACATATATTGGTATTTTACCTTTTCGGGAGCGGTAAGGCTGACCCCAACAAAGCTGAAAATAAAATTGTTCTTCACATACGACAGAACAAGAGGCTTAGGTTTGTCTGGGCCTTTCACCGAATCCATATAAAAGCGCCAATCGTCTTCGGTATTATTAATTTTCACACCGGTGATCTGTGTAAGAGGCTCCTGCCGGTTATCAAAATCGAATTCGGGTTGGTAGATCATCAGCCCGTTATTGGTTCCGACAAGCAAATGACCGCTTGAATCAACCAGCATTACACCATCTGTACAGCTCTCGCCTGTAAAACCATCAACAACACCATAATATTTAACAGCTGTGACAGAGTCATTCTCCATTTTTATCCTGTTCAAACCATTGGTGGTACCGGCCCACAGGTACCCATTATTATCAACAAACACTGAAGTAATGTCATTTGAACTAAGCTTGTTCTTATCAGATACTTTGATGAAACTCTGCTCGTTGTCTTTTCGAATAAAAAGTCCGGCATCCGTTCCAACGTAAATGCTGCCGGTCTTATCTTCTGTAATTGCCTGCACTATTCTTTCGGGTACACCTTCTTTAACCGTAAAATGCTGCAGCATGTTCTCAGTTAACAGGTACAGTCCATAATTGGTGCCTATCCATATGCGGCCTTTTTTGTCTTCATGAAGTGTTTTAACGGGAGTGTTTAATTCAAATCGTGTATATGGAACAATTTTATCATTTACCAAAGTAGCGAGACCGCCAAACGTTCCAAGCCAGATCCTGTTTTTCGAATCTACTATTACAGAATAACATTTAATAAAATTTTTATTCTCCATTTCTGTTGGAAGTGTATCGATCCGGCCTTCAACCATTTTTTTTATTCCATACTCGGAGGCCAGCCAAATGGTTTTATTATCCAAAGCAAGAGAAGTAAGGTCGCCAAGCAATAGTTTGGCGGGCGGAACCAGGTTTTTAGTCACTTTATAGTTTTCCAATTCTGTTATAGCTGAAGGTGTTAAAACAATAAGTTTCCTGCCATTCAAAAGAACTCCTTTGATTTCATCCTTTGGCAAACCCTGGCCTTTCCTGATTGATAAAAAACGTTCGGAAGAAAGTTTAGAAACACCGTTCTCTTTCGAAGCGAACCATAAATTGTTTTCCCTGTCCTGGAAGACCTTCCAAATGACATCATTTACCAGGCCATTTTTTGAAGTATACAAACTGAATTTTCCATTGTAATATTTGAGAACACCCTGATCGGTCCCTATCCATATTGAGCCGTCTCTTTTATCCTTTAACGAACAATAATAATATGCTCCGCCGCTTAATGACCTTATATCAACCCTTTCGACTTTACCATTTTTGAGTTGAAAAAGGTTGTTCTCCGTTAATATCCAATACGTATCCGGACCTACTTCAATGATCGAATAAACAGCATCACATTTCAAACCATTTTGGGCATTATACCTTGTAACAGATTGTCCATTATATCTGAATAAACCATTATACGCTGTACAAAACCAAATATTATTTTTGCTGTCCTCGTAAATATTAAATACGATCGAATTATTAAGCGCTGTATCGGGATCGAACAACGAAAATTTATTCTGGCTGTAAATCCCTACTCCCCTACCCGTTCCAATCCATACTGTTTTCTTTGAATCGACAAGAACATTGAATACAGATTCATCAGGGAGTCCGTTATTTTCCGAATAATTTTTAAACCTCTTGCCATTGTATATGGATAAGCCTTTGTCGGTGCCTATAATAAGATTTTCATCATTGAAAGTACTGATGCTGTATTCCAGGTTAGAAGGTAATCCATCCTTATCCGTTATTTTTTCAAAACCCAATCCATTGTACCTGGTAATACCACCCTTGTAAGTACCAAAAAGCATATAGCCCTGCCGGTCCTGACCAATTGACAACACCTGCTTATCCGATAAACCCTGTTCCGAAGTAAAGTTCTCAAAGTTCAGGTGTTGAGCGTATACACGCGGAAGTATAAAAAATAGCAATAGCGCTAAAGCAGGACTTGCAAAAATATTTTTCAGACTTTGAAACATTATAAACAAAAGTAAGATTTTAAATGAAAAAAGTGCTATAAAACAAAGCCCACAGAAACCGGGAAAACAAATGAATGTAAAGAAAAAATAAAGGAAGATCAGACGATCACGGGCACATGACCATCAATTACCTCTCCGTTCTCACAGCGGATGGATCGAGAAGGGAATTTTTTGAAAATAATGAAATCGTGGGTGGCAATAATAACGGCACAGCCTGTCCGGCTGATGTCGAGCAGGAGTTTTATAATTCCTTCGGATGTTTCAGGATCAAGATTTCCGGTTGGCTCATCAGCGAGGATCACTTCGGGATTATTCAACAAAGCACGAGCAATAGCGACACGCTGCTGCTCACCACCGGATAGTTCGTGCGGCATTTTATGCCCCTTAGTGGCAATACCTACTTTATCCAGAACACTTTGTATGCGTTCCTGCATTTGCTGCTTATTCTTCCAGCCGGTTGCCCTTAAAACAAATAGCAGGTTATCATTGATCGTACGATCTGTCAGCAATTGAAAATCCTGGAAAACAATACCAAGCTTACGGCGCAGATAAGGTATCTCCTTTCGCTTAATTGTCTTGAGGTTAAACCCGGCTATACTTCCCTCTCCCTGTGTCAAAGGCAGATCGGCGTACAACGTTTTCAGCAAACTACTTTTCCCGCTTCCTGTTTTTCCAACGAGGTAAACAAACTCTCCCTTGTCGATGTTGAGCGTAACCTTGCTAAGCACCAGGTTGTGTACCTGGAAAATAGAAACATTGTTTAGTTGAATAATAGTTGTCGACTCCATTTGAATGGAACAAAGATATAGCAATGCTCTTTTTGAGGCCTTTGTTTTTTTGAAAATGCCCGCAATAATTTCAACACCATTGAGTTCATAACTTATATTTAAGCCTTCCTTTTATGGTTTAAAGCCTACCTACTTTTGATATTCATTTCTTACTCATATAATGGTGAAGTTGCGCGCTATTGCTTTAGTTGTTGCCGGATATTTTTGGGCGGAGAGTTTGTTTGCTCAAAAAACAAGCATATTGGTTCACGAAGATGCGGACTATCAAATAGCTATTCAGCTATATGAAAATCAGAAATACGGAGCTGCACAAAAATATTTTAATAAAACGATCGCGTCACATAAAGACCCTAATTCACTGGTAAAGATTGATGCTGAATACTACTCGGCCATTTGTGCGATCGAATTATTCAATAAAGACGCGGAATTACTCCTTAAACAATTTATAGCGCTGCATCCGGAAAGTCCGCATAAGCGCAAAGCCTATTTCAACCTGGGCAAATACAATTACCGTAAAAAGAAATTCAAAACAGCCATTGAATACTTTTGGGCGGTTGATGTATATGATCTTGGTATTGAGGAAAAGGCTGAGCTATACTTTAAGCGCGGTTACAGCTATTTTGAGCTGAGTGAAAATAACGAGGAGGAAAAACTCGACCCGATCATGATCCATACCGGGGATGCCCCGCGAAAATATGTTGCCAGTAATATTGAAAATGCCAAAGCCGACTTTTACCAGATAAAGGATATAGACACCAAATACACCCACCCGGCCAATTACTATTACTCACACATTTCATATTCACAACAGAATTACGAAACCGCTTTACAAGGATTTCTGAAACTGACACAAAATGCCGACTTCGGCCCTATTGTTCCTTATTACATCACCCAGATCTATTATCTGCAGGGAAAGTACGAAGATGCCATTAAATTTGCTACTCCTTTACTGAGCGACACAAGCAATACCAAGCGCCAGCCCGAAATTGCGCGAATAATTGGTGAGGCTAACTTCCGCACGGGAAAGTTCGCCGAGGCTATTCCTTTTTTAAAACAATACGAAAAAATGGCAGGTGCAATTAACCGACAGGATAAATACCAACTCGGCTTTGCCTATTACAAAACCAATGATTGCGATAATGCTATTTCTTATTTTCAGGAGATGGTGGATGAAAAAGATTCACTTACACAGAATGCTTATTATCACCTGGCTGATTGTTATATAAGAAAGAACAACAAACAGGGAGCACGCACTGCGTTTGGCTTCGCGTCGAAACTCAACTTTGATCCGGAGATCAAAGAAAATGCATTGTTCAGTTACGCGAAACTAAGCTATGAGCTGGCTTTTAATCCTTTTGGCGAGTCTATTCGCGCTTTCCAGGAATATATACAACTTTACCCCAATTCACCGCGCATTGATGAGTGCTATACATACCTGGTAAATGTATATATGACAACGAGGAATTACAAAGAAGCACTTCGTTCAATTGAAAATATAAAGGTGCTGAAAGAGGAGATGAAACCGGCTTACCAGAAAATTGCTTATTACAGGGCGATCGATTTTTTTAATAACGCAGAGATGGATTCAGCCATAAGCTACTTTGACAAAGCATACAAATACCCGGTTGAAAAAAGTATTAACGCACTGGTATATTACTGGAAAGGCGAAGCTTATTACCGTAAAAAGGATTATGAAAAAGCCATTGAAAACTACAAAGAATTTATTCTTAAACCGGGCGCCTTTAGCATGCCGGAATATGGCAATGCAAACTACAGTATTGGCTATGCTTATTTTCAAATGAAAGATTATACAAATGCTAATTTGTCGTTCCGGAAATTTGTCACCTCTGGAAATAATGTAAATGATAAATTGTCGGCTAAAAAATTAACCGATGCCTATGTCAGAATTGGCGACACCTATTTCATAAATAAGGAATACTCAAGTGCCGCTGATAATTACGGAAGCGCCATCAACATGAAAGCCATGGATGCCGACTATTCGCTCTATCAACAGGGACTGGCGTTCGGACTGTTGAAAATGAATAAAAAGAAAATTGAAAACCTGCTCCAAATTGTGAATAGTTATCCGAAATCGACTTATACGGCGGCTACAAAATTTGAACTTGGCAAAACTTATTTCCAGGAAAACGAATATGATCAATCACTTGTATATTATCAAAAAGTGATCGACGAACACCCGAGCTGCAGTTACGTGAACCGCTCCCTGAACCAGGTTGGCCTTATTTATTACAATAAAAAGCAGGACGACAAAGCGCTACAGGTATTTGATAAATTAATACGTAAGGACAGGAAGTCGGAAGAGGCGGAAGAAGCATTGCCTATTGTTAAAAAAATATACGTAGCTAAAAACGACATCGATGGTCTTGAAAAATATTTTAAGGAAGTTTCGGCCACAATTCCTTCTTCATCGCTTGATTCGGCAGCTTACAACATTGCGCGTAATGCCTATATGGAAGGTGATTGCAAGCAGGCTTCACTGAATTACAATAAATACATTGTACGCTTTGTTGATGGTATATTTATCCTTGATGCATATTTCTATAAGGCTGAATGCGATTACCGATCCGGCAATCTTGATCTCGCTTTAGGAGGATACAACTATATCATTGACAAGAATAAAAATGTGTATACTGAACAATCACTGGTTAATGCCGCCGCTATTAACTACAAACAATTGAATTACCAGAACGCGTTGGGACAATACATTAAGCTGGAAGAAGTAGCCGAATACCCAAAAAATATTATGGACGCCCGTATAGGTGAAATGCGCTGTAATTATTATCTGAAAAATTATGATGCCGCTATCGCTGTTTCCAACAAAGTCATCACAACCGATAAAGTATCGGCCGAAATAATTAACGAGGCTCATTTAATTATTGCAAGAAGCGCGATGGAACTTAAAAACAACGAACTTGCCTACGCTGAGTTCCAGGCTGTTGTTAATCTTGCCAAAGGCGAATTGAAAGCCGAAGCGAAATACAATATCGCCTACCTGCAATATGCAAGGGGTGAATATAAAGAATCAAAAACAACTGTTTTCGACCTGGTAAAAAACGAATCAGCCTACCCACTATGGATGACAAAATCCCTGATATTACTATCCGACAACTATGTGGCTCTGAAAGATAACTTCCAGGCCAAACACACCCTTAAAACAGTTATTGAAAGTTCTGATTTCCCGGAACTGGTAAAAACCGCACAAGACAAACTCAATGCGATAACTGAAGCCGAAAAAGCTGCGCAAGCACCTAAATTAACAGAAGAACCAAAGGTTGAATTCAAAGAAAATTCAACCGAGGAAAACAAACAATTGTTTACTGATCCTCAGCAACAAAAGGATCAGCAACCGAAGTAAGGGTAAAATGAAAAATGTTAAGAAAATGAATAAGATTGTGCAAACAATAAGGGCAGGTTGGCTGTTGGTTGTTGGTTGTTGGTTGTTATCACCTGCTTCTTTGGCACAGAAGGGACTTGATTCACTGGAGATAAATGTTACAAAACAATTCAAACCCACCATCGCTGATGCATTTAAAATAAACGACAACCCTGCTTATACGGACTCAACACCACGCATTCCTCCTCAAACATACACTATAGCTCCAAAACCTATAAATACAGTATTTGAACTTGCCCCGATAAAACCCGCCAGGATGGTAGGAGAGCCGTTGACGCGTTTATACAATTCATTTGTGAAGCTTGGATTCGGGAACTACACTACCCCTTATGGAGAAGCCTTCTACAACAGCCTTCGTTCTAAAGATTATGTATATGGTGTACATGTAAAACATTTATCATCATACGCCACATTAAAAGATTACGGCTACAGCGGATATAGCGATAACGAGGCCAGCCTGTACGGTAAAAAGTTTTTCAAAAAACAAACCTTGTTCGCCGATATTGATTATTCCCGGAATGTTGTTCATTACTATGGTTATGATATTAAAGCCAATACAATTAATGACAATGATCTTACTCGTCAGCGATTTTCATTCATAAGTCCAAGACTGCAGCTACTGAGCCATTATACCGATTCGTCACATATTAATTATGATCTGCGGTTGAAGTACTATAACCTGTTGGATCTGTATAAGGTCAATGAAAATAATGTGCAAGCCGAAGCTATCCTTAAAGGATACTATGACAGGCAAGCGATCACGGTCGGATCATCAGTTGATTTTTACAATACCCGCGGGAGTATTGATACTGTTACAAACACAATAATAAAACTTGCTCCATCAGTTGCCTTTGCAGGCAACAAATGGAGAGTAAATATCGGACTTACTGCTGTGGGTGATTTTGCCGGCAGTTCCAAATTTTTATTTTATCCCAACATCGATTTCAACTTCAATATAGTTGATGACCTTATAATACCTTATGCCGGAATTGGCGGAGGGCTGGACAGGAACAGTTATAAGGTGCTAAGTGATATTAATCCCTTTGTCTCCCCTACTGCTCAATTACTCAACACCGATCGAAAAATTGAAGTGTACGGCGGCTTGCGCGGAACCATTGAAGCGAATACATCTTACAACATAAAAGCAACGTATTCGAAAATAAACAATATGCCCTTGTTTGTAACAGACGAAAGCAACCTGCTTAAAAACAAATTCAGTGTTATATACGATAACACCACCTATTTAAATATTCACGGAGAGCTGGGCTACCAGAGAACTGAAAAGCTTAAATTCATAGCAAAAGGCGACTATTTCCATTACGACATGGCTACAGAAAAGCGGGCCTGGTACAAGCCTGAAATGCAGATCACCTTATCGGCCCATTACAACCTGCGCAATAAAATTGTTGTAAAAGGAGATGTATTTGTTATAGGTAAACAATTGGCCAGGACATTCGACAGCAAACA
>JAEUTS010000330.1 GCA_016787005.1 Bacteroidia bacterium | reverse complement strand
GATAATTGGAATAGGCGGGTAAGCGCCGGCCTGAAGACTGTTTCGAGCTGATAATAACACTACCTGTTCGGGCAACCAGGAACTCGCACCCCGTAACTCCTACATTGGTATTGATAAAGTCAGATTCTTTATCAGAAAAAGAGATTCCGCCTTTTTTTAATATTGTTTTAAGTGATTCTTCCAGGCAAAATATATTATCCCACTTGTTTTCTTTGATAAGTGATGAGATTGTGGATACGAGATCAGAATCATTCTCGCAAAATGCGAACTTGCCATTAAGTGAGGTCAGCCGTTGCGCAAATAAAACTTCAGGGGAGTCCTCAGATGTGGCATAGATCTCTGAATCAAAATCAACAGCGCCAAAAGCAACCTCTGATTTATGAATCAGGGCCTTTCTGATTTTTTTTAATATTTTTTCCTTTGAGGTACTATCTTCCATTAAATAATATTAAAAAAGAGTTAATGGCTTCTCATTATTCGCATTTGCCTCCGAGGCGCTTGGTTGAGCGGGTGCCGCAGGCGTTCCGTTAGAATCCTCTTTCTTTGATTCTTCTTTTAAGGTATTTGCTGTACCATTAATAGGTTGTTGGGGTGCAGCAGTTGTACCGTTTTCAAGAGTTTTCTTTTCAACTTTTTCTTCAGGTTTAGCGAAAGGACGCACGCCAAAAATGCGCTCAAGGTCTTCTTTAAAAATAACTTCTTTCTCCAGCAGCAATTCAGCTAATTGTTTGAGAAGATGTTTATTTTGGGTAAGAATCTCTTTGGTTCTTTTATATGCTTTATCAATCAGTTTACTTACTTCCTCATCGATCAGTTCAGCGGTTTTCTCACTGTAAGGTTTGTTGAATGAGTATTCCGATTGGCCCGATGAATCATAGAAACTAATATGTCCTACTTTCTCACTCAGTCCGTAATACATGATCATGGCGTAAGCCTGTTTGGTTATTTTCTCCAAATCGCTTAAAGCGCCGGTCGATATCTTTCCGAAGATGATTTCTTCTGCCGCACGTCCGCCAAGAGCAGCACATATTTCGTCAAATAATTGTTCTGTTGTTGTGATCTGTCTTTCTTCAGGTAAATACCATGCAGCACCTAAAGAACGTCCACGGGGTACAATGGTTACTTTTACCAATGGTGAAGCATATTCGAGCAGCCAGCTGACAGAAGCGTGTCCTGCTTCGTGATAAGCGATCACATTCTTCTCATGCGCAGAGATGATCTTATTACGTTTTTCCAGTCCGCCAATGATACGATCAACTGCATCAAGAAAATCCTGTTTACCAACAAGTTTTTTGTCGTGTCGTGCCGCAATAAGGGCTGCTTCATTACAAACATTGGCTATATCGGCACCGGAAAAACCGGGCGTTTGTTTGGCTAAAAATTCAATATCCAGGGCCGGTTCAAGTTTCAACGGTTTCAAATGCACTTTGAAAATATCCCGGCGTTCGTTCATATCCGGCATATCAACATAGATCTGCCTGTCGAAACGACCTGCACGCAACAAGGCCCTGTCCAAAACATCGGCACGATTGGTTGCCGCTAAAATGATTACGCCGCTGTTGGTGCCAAAACCATCCATCTCGGTCAACAATTGATTCAGGGTGCTTTCCCGCTCATCATTAGCCCCTGTAATTGAACCTTTGCCGCGGGCACGACCAACGGCATCTATCTCATCGATAAAAATTATACATGGTGACTTTTCTTTCGCCTGGCGGAACAAATCACGCACACGTGAAGCACCAACACCAACGAACATTTCCACAAAATCAGAACCTGACAGGGAAAAGAAAGGAACTTTTGCTTCACCTGCAACGGCTTTTGCTAAAAGCGTTTTGCCGGTACCCGGAGGACCAACCAATAATGCTCCTTTCGGAATTTTAGCTCCGAGTTCAGTATATTTTTTGGGCTGCTTTAAAAAGTCAACGATCTCTTTGATCTCTACTTTAGCGCCTTCTAGACCTGCCACATCATTAAATGTGATGTTCACATTGGTATCCTTGTCAAATAATTGCGCTTTTGATTTGCCGATGTTGAATATTTGCCCGCCTCCGCCGCCGCCCGACATTCTGCGCATTACGATCACCCAGATAATAATGAGGATGATAGTAGGAATGAGAAATGTGCTTATGGGTTCGAACCAATTGGTACGGGTGTCCTTTTCAGGATAGATCTGATCCTGTATCGGGAAGTCCTTTTGGGCTTCTTTAACAGATTGTACAAAACTCGGAACATCTACAATCTTGATCTGGTAATGGGGGCCTGGATTAGGTCCGCCACCAACACTTTTCAGGCGAACTCCCTCATACTGTGCTAAAGCAAGGCTGTCTTTTTTAATGAATATTTCAGCTTCTTCACCATTTACAACAACAATCTTTTCAACATGCTTTTTCTTGAGCATTTCCTCCTGGAACTTGCCCATAGTTATTTTTTTTACTTCGCCCGTGAAGCTAAAAAACTGAATAAAGAGCAGAACAATGACTATGGCAGCATAAATCCAGTAAAAATTAAATGAATTTTTAGGCAATTGCGGTTTTTTCGAAAAGCGGTCTTTCACTTTATCAAACTGCTTTTTGCTCTCGCTTTTATTTGGAGTTGGTGTTTCGCTCATTTTATAATTAATTGTAATAGTAAAATTAAATTTTATGCGTATTCAAGTACTTCTGCATCTGCCCAAAGGTCCTCAAGATTATAGAACTCACGTACATCAGGCAAAAACACATGCACTACAACAGTGACATAATCGATCAGGATCCATTGAGAATTTTCATAGCCTTCGGAATGAAAAGGCCTTTCGCTGGTGGCTTTTTTCACTTCATCTTTAATGGAGTCGGCTATAGCGCCTACTTGTGTGGTGGCTGTACCATCACATATTATAAAATGTTCGCAAACCGCGTTTTCTATTTTCCTCAGATCCAAACAAACTATGTTCTGTCCCTTCTTTTCCTGTATGCCTTTTATTACTGCATCTACTAATGAAGACGATTGAGATTTCTTTTTCTTTTTAGCCATTCAAAAAAATTGAGTTATTTTATGTGCTTTTAGGTCTTTAAGCCGCTTAACGCGGACCTAAAGCGAATTAAGGCGTAAAATTAATCATTTCTAACCGATAAACAGTCCTTGAACTCGTTATTTATAGGCCAAATTCGATAAGCGAAACCATCGGAAATTAAACGAAGCAAAAGCCCTATTAAGTAGGGTTCCTCAAGTTAACAAAAGCTGCCTTTTACTGCTCATTTCTTCTGTTATACTCAGGATTTTGTCACCTACTTGTCACCTTTATGATTAAATTTAGAATGCAACTTAAATCATAATGCGATGGGTATAAGCCTAAGAAAAAAGTATTTCGGTAAAGGAAAAGGCAAAAAAAGAGCCTATAAGTTTCAATTGGACATTTATCAAAAAGGAAGGAGGGAAAGACGAATATTTCACAATTTGGTCGTTTATCCTTATGATTCAGTTCAACTTAGAAACGCTAAACACAAGCGAGCGAATCAAATGAAATCGAAAATCGAATTGGAATTCCATGGCTCAAAAAATGGTTTCACGTCAATTTTAAGAGGCAAATCAAATTTCATTGATTATTTCAAAGGACTTCGTGATAAAAAGAATGAGGCTAATAAAAGAGTGTGGAATAATGCTATCAACTACTTTATTGAGTTTGGTGGAGCCTATATTTCATTTGAGGAAATCGGTCAGGACTTTTTAGAAAAGTTCAAAGAGTTTCTTAAGGTAAATATTTCAAATAATTCAGCGTCTATATATTTTTCAAAATTGGCTGCGGCATTAGCAGAGGCAAAAAGAGAAAAAATTATTTCTGAAAACCCTGCTGATGGTATAAAAAGAATCGGGATTGAAAAAAAAGTAATGGTATATCTTTTAGAAGAAGAAGTGCAAGCCCTTATTAATACAGATATAAAAAATGTAGAAGTGAAGAAGGCATTCTTATTCGCTTGTAATACGGGACTTAGAGTTTCTGATATACTTGCTTTAAGATGGACAAATATTAAAAACGGAAAAGTTCATTTTAAGCAGAAGAAAACAAAGCAACAGGAGTATTTTCATCTTTCCAAGGATGCTCTTAAAATAATTGGCGAGGCTAAAGACGATGAAGAATATGTATTTAATATTTCTATGTCTGAAAAAAATATTAATACTTCTATAAGAACCTGGGCGAAAAAGGCAAAAATTCACAAGCATATTTCCATGCACACAGGGAGGCATACTTTTGCAACAATGTTAGTTACTAAAGGCGTTAACATTTATACCGTCAAGGAATTATTAGGTCATAAGAATATTGAAAGTACCCTCATTTACGCTAAAGTAATTGGAGCAGAAAAAGAAAAAGCGATTAATAGCCTTCCATCATTCAATTTCACGAATTTCAAAAAATGAGTTACTAACAATTTGTCAACTCGCAATTAATTGACGCACAAAAGAATAAGCCATATTTTTTGTGATTCATGTAAGCTTCCCTATCTATAGTGCCAGTGGTTCAAAGTTATTTAATTGTTCTTGTTCATTGTAATGTTTCGATAAATAAAGTTCAGGTGTTAATCCTTTCAAAGATTCGTGAGGTCTGTAAGTATTGTATTCCATCAT
>JAEUTS010000317.1 GCA_016787005.1 Bacteroidia bacterium | reverse complement strand
ATGGCGTTAACCGAACCAAATATTTTTCCTGATTCACCTACTTTAGCGCCTACTTTAACCACCATGTCTTTCAACTTATTTGCAGTAGCTGTAGCGGCGGTTTTAATTTTCTCTTCTTTAAAAGCGCGTTGCTTTTTGGTTTCAGCCAATACTTTTTTGTTGGTTGTGTCGGCTGTAATAGCCAAACCTTTTGGTAATAAAAAGTTGCGTCCGTAACCGGCGCGCACTTTCACTACATCATCTGTATATCCAAGGTTTTTTACGTCTTGTTTTAAAATTACTTCCATGTTTTTAAGTTGTTAGTTGTTGGTTGTTGGTTGTCGGTTGTTGTTACCTGTTGTTTTACTTACAACTGATAACTATCAACTGACAACATTAAATCACTTCATCAAATCCGCCACGTAAGGCATGATAGCTATATGGCGCGCGCGTTTAACGGCTTGTGCCACTTTGCGTTGGTATTTCAACGATGTTCCTGTAAGCCTTCTTGGTAACAATTTACCTTGCTCGTTAACGAACTTTAAAAGGAATGCTGGATCTTTGTAGTCGATATACTTTATGCCGCTCTTTTTGAAACGACAGTATTTCTTTTTCTTTACTTCAACCGCTGTTGGAGTTAAGTATCTTATTTCTGATGTGTTCTCAGCCATGTTTTTAGGTTTTTTTTCACCCGCCTACGCTAAAGCTTCGGCAGATTGGTTTTTAGCTTAAGCAGTTACTGTTTCTTTTTTCTTTGATTTGTTCCTGCGTTTTTCACTGTAAGCGATCGCATGTTTGTCGAGTGCAACGGTCATGTAGCGCAGCAGGCGCTCATCACGTTTAAACGCGAGTTCAAGGTCAGCGATCACTGAACCTTCTCCTTCAAATTGAAAGAGGTGGTAAAAACCTGTTGTTTTCTTTTGAATAGGGTAAGCCAGCTTGCGCAGGCCCCAATCATCAGAGTAGATGACTTTGCATCTGTTATCAGCAAGGAATTTTTTGTACTTGCCGACCGTTTCCTTTGCCTGTTCTTCAGACAAAACGGGAGTCATAATGAAAACGGTTTCATACTGATTTGCCATTCTTTTGTTTAAGTTTTAGTTAATTATTTAGTTTGCCTTTTTTAAAAGGGAGACGAAGATAGGAAAAATAAGGCTAAATGAAGAAGAATTGGTTGAATTTTCAAGGGTCGGAAATTATCCAAAAGTATTTAATTTATTGTTTATCAATTAATTATGGTTTAGTGGTTCAAGGTTCAAAGTTCAAAGTTCAAGGTCGTTGACCCAAAATACCTCCATAAAACTTTGAACTTTGAACTTTGAACCTTGAACCCGGAACCTTGAATTTATCTTTTAGCTTGCGCATCAACAACCGCGATGGTAACCATATTTACTATTTCGCGGACGGAGCTGCCTAATTGCAAGATGTGAACCGGTTTTTTCATACCGATCAGGATCGGGCCGATGGCTTCTACGCCTGCCATTTCCTGCATGAGCTTGTAGGCAATATTGCCGGAAGCGAGGTTTGGGAAAATAAGTGTATTTACCTTTTTATCTATCAGATCGGAAAAAGGGAATTGCTCCTTCAACAGTTCGTTATTCAAAGCAAAGTTGGCCTGCATTTCGCCATCAACGATGAGTCCCGGATACTGTTTATGCAGGATAGCAACCGCGTCACGCATCTTATTCGGAATAGCGCCATCCGTTGAACCGAAATTTGAGTATGACAATAACGCCACACGCGGAATGATATTGAACTGGCGGACACTGTTGGCGGTGAGTACTGTAATGTCAACAATATCCTGGGTGGTAGGATCCACATTCATTGTGGTGTCGGCAAAAAAGAAGGGGCCCTGCTTGGTATTCATAATGTACATGCCGGCTACACGTTTTAACTCATCCTGCACACCTATTATCTGAAGCGCGGCCCTGATAGGATCACCATATTTACGGGTCAATCCGGATATCATGGCGTCGGCAGCGCCTGTTTCCACCATCATCGCACCAAAGTGATTGCGCTCGCGCATGATCTCGCGTGCTTCAAAAAGCGTGTACCCCCTGCGTTTGCGTTTGCCAAAAAATATGTCGCCAAACTGGTTCCTCCGCTCTTCCTCTTCCTTACTTCGCGGATCAATGATTGGTATATCTTCCAAATCAAGGTGATTCTCTTCGATCAATTGTTTAATTCGCTCAGGAATTCCTAATAAGATAGGACGCGCGATGCCTTCATCTTTCACCTGTTGCGCGGCTTTCAGAATTTTGTAGTGATCGGCTTCAGTGAACACCACACGTTTCGGATTTTGCCTGGCTTTATGGGTGATGGTACGGATCAGCTTATTATCAAGGCCGAGCCGCTTATTGAGTTCTTCCCTGTAACCTTCCCAATTGGTAATTTTATGCTGCGCCACACCCGATTCAATGGCCGCTTTCGCTACAGCGGGAGCAACTGTACTGATGAGGCGAGAGTCGATCGGCTTTGGTATAATGTATTCCGGACCGAACGTAATATTTTTTGTGTCGTACGCCAGGTTCACCGATTCGGGAACAGGTTCTTTGGCCAGTGCCGCGATGGCATATACTGCGGCAAGCTTCATGGCTTCATTGATCTGTGTAGCGCGAACATCGAGCGCGCCACGGAAAATAAAAGGGAAACCAATTACATTATTTACCTGGTTAGGATGATCGGAACGACCTGTCGCGATAATAATATCCTTGCGGGCGGCTTTTGCCAGTTCGTACGAGATCTCGGGATCGGGGTTTGCCAGGGCAAATAAAATGGCATTCTTCGCCATACCCCGAACCATATCCTGGGTAACTACATTTCCTTTTGATAATCCAACAAAAACATCAGCCCCTTTCATCGCATCTTCCAGACTTTCGTAATTCTTTTTATCGGAAGCGAAATATTTTTTGTGTTCATCAAGGTCCGTGCGACTTACATGCAGCAACCCTTTACTGTCGAACATAAAGATGTTCTCTTTTTTAGCGCCTACTGATAAGTATAACTTAGCGCATGAAATAGCGGATGCTCCCGCACCATTTATAACAATACGCACTTTACTTAAATTTTTACCAGCCACTTCGCAGGCATTAATAAGTGCAGCTGTCGAAAT
>JAEUTS010000295.1 GCA_016787005.1 Bacteroidia bacterium | reverse complement strand
GGCTTATGGAATGCATTTTCAACCGGGCACAATCTGGCCGGAGGACTTTTAATCGTTGTAATGATTTTAATTGGCGGAATTGTATTAATATTGAATAAAACCAAAACTTAAATAAAATGGATAATATTCAGGGGCTATATTATGCTTTCGGCCAATTGGCTTATGCCGTAGCTGCTGCTGACGGAGCTATACAGCAGGTAGAACGGACCGCTCTTCATAAACTACTTGTGGAGAAGTTCAACAATCATAATATTGATTTTGATTATTCCGAGATCATATTCCAGATACTCGCAAAAGACCATACAAAAGTGAATACTGCGTATGAATGGGCAATGCGTGAAATGAAACTGAATGAATATTATCTGACCGAAAAAAAGAAAAAAGATTTTGTTGACATTCTTCAGCAGATAGCCTCTGCTAAGACTCCTGTAACTATTGACGAGAAGAATATTATCGATAAATTCAGAGAAGATATCGCTCCATTAAAAGGTGACCCGGTTTTTACAGGAGAGAAGTAAATTGTACTGATGATTCCGTCCGGCAAATCTGATAACCATTTGGATATTAGAGATCAATAATTATACTCATCGTTCACAATGGCTAACTAATTTAATAATTGTGGCTTTATTACTTTCATCTACAATAGTGAGGATATAAACGCCATCCGATAAATCATGAATATTTATCTTTTCTTCAACATTATGCTGATGAAGCAAAATATTTCCAAATATATCTGTGATATATAATTCTTTTATATTCATTAACCGGTTAATGTCGATTGCAAACGAACCGTTCGAGGGATTTGGATAAACAGTTAAAGCCGGTGCAATTGGCAAACTTATAGCGTTACTTCCTGATAGCAAACCAAGCAACTCTATATAATCACCAATGGTTGGAACATCAAGGTATTTCCCATTTATTACAGATTGATTAATATGTTGACCGATCAGATCTGTTATTGAATCTTTTAATGTTTGCGGCAATAACGTGGCACTAAGTCCATAGGCTTTTATCAGCCATCTGTAACCTGTGGCCGAACCGCAGGTGTAAGAATAGTCTGTCATATTTTTAACTGCCCTGCTGGTCATTGTATCAATACAGCCTTTGAATCCAGATGAACCCGGAATCAATTGAATGGTCGAAACAATATTTTGAACGATAATACTGTGGTATTTCGAGTTGGCATTGTGTCCGTCAACCCATCTTCCGTTCAAAATTTGACCGGGAGAAACAGCATACCTCAGATTCCTGATGGCTCTGTCTAAAAAAGAATTGTCCGCAGTTAATTGAAAAGCCCTTGTAAGTCCTAATGAAACAAAGGTGTTGTAGTTATAATTAAGGTTGAATTTTAATGGCTTTAAATAGTTTCCAACCGCGACTGCTATGGTTTTATACACCGATTTTCCGGTATAATTATAAGCTTCGTAATAAGCATTCGCTATTACACCAGCATCAAATTTAAATTCGCCCATGCCTTTATCATCAACTATCCATCCGCTCTTTAAAACATTTACCGAATCGGCTCCGCAGGAAACAATAAAATTTTTTAGAATAGGAGTAAAAACAGGATCGCCGTACGCTCTGAGATCGGGAAACGGGAATGCCCCATTGGGCAATTGCATCGTTGCCAAAGTGTCGAGAGCTCTTGTCGCCCAAAATTGGTAAATCGATTTTCTCATTAAGTCAGTTTCCTTATCTGCAATTTTCAGAAGACCCGCAGCAATTTCGGCTGAGTAGCGTAATGGAATGGAATTGGGCTGATAGGAAAGCAAATGAGATCTCCCCTTTGCAAGTTTCCACAACTCAACATAAACCATGCTATCATTTGCGATTAACTTCCTCGAAAGGGTTGCAGCATTTGCTAAGTTTAACCAGGTAGTTGTTGAAACTAAAGAATAATAGCTTTCAACACCATCGGGCCGTCCTGCTTGTGTTGAATAAACACTTTTCAATTCAGCGCTTAAAGAATCAATATGAAATAAGTCCTCATATTTCAATGCCGTATCCAGGGGACTAATAATGGCATTTATTTTAGATTTCTGAACTCCACTCAATGATTGCGCAACACCGCATGGTTGTGCAATCAGCCTTGCAACGATAGCTAATGTTAATAAAAGTGTTGCATTTGTATTTTTCATATTTCCTTGCTAAAAATAACCCCGATAGTCAACTCTTACACAAACGTATTGTTAGGTGGCATTTGCCCCGACCTTTACAGCGTTACAACATTACAAATTTACAACCTTTCAGTAATGAAATCACATTCAAACAATTATTGCCTGTTAATTTAAAATTATTTTTTGGAGGGTAACCTGCTGGCCTTATAAATTCCACTAGGTCAGGGCAAATGCCACTGACCAGCATCAACTCTCGATCAGCGGGGGATAAATAACCTGACCAACAAAGAATTAATACAAAACTACACTAAATGAATGCTTCGAAATGTCTGCAAATGGATCACTTACCAATGGAATGGAATAATGATACATAAAACTAAATCTTCCAAATAATGAAGGTCCCATTCCGAGAATTACTCTGTAGTCATACCTTTTAAGGTTAGTGTAGTTTACCAGGCCAACTTCGGAATTTATCAAATAAAAAGTATAGGAATAAACGAATTTCTGTCCGAAGTATGTCTTATTCTTAATCCAACTTGCCAGAAATGATACAGTAAATCCCGGAAAGGAAAAATTGTCATACAGTTTATTGTGTATTGAGTCAATATAAACACCTTTGTTGTATTTTTCAGAATATCCGATTTCAAAAAAATTTCTTGATTGATAGGCATAACCCAAGCGAACTCCATTTATACTTTTAAACTCTTTATGTTTAACAAAATATACTCTATTGAAATATTTCAGTTCAGCTTCATAACACTCTTTATACAAGGGAATCCCATTATGAATTTGATAATATAAAACCGCTCGTAGATTGTTGCCACAAGCACTGTCAAAATAAAAAACATCAAGCGATGACTTTTTTAAAGGATTATGATTAGGGAAGCAATAAATATCCTTAAAAACGGAGGGCCTTCCATTTTTATAACTTTCGTAACCTACCAATGTGTCCTGTTTATCATAATAAAAAACATCCCCATTCAATAAAATTGGATATTCATTTATTGGATCTACAAAGTTGGGCTTGTATACAATTTTAGTATTAAGATTTCTTTTCGTTTTATGTGAATTACCCACTTTAGGTTTGCCATTGCAGTAATAATCATACCTGTAATATTTGGCATTACTCCTTTCGGTTTTATTGAAATTTGAATCGAGATAGCTAAGCCAATACCCGTCTTTTTGTTTCTTTGAATTATACCTATTCAAATTATCGTTCGTGTTTTGTGCAAAAAGCAGAACCGAGAATAAAAACAAACAGCCTAAAAGGATGAGTCTATACGGTTGTATATTGCCAATATTTGCACGAAACCTTGCTTTTAAAAAGGAATTACTCATCAATCACTATTCAGATTTACTTTTCAAAACAGAATTTATCATAAATACATAACCAGCATCAGCTCTCGACCAGCGGGGCACCTCTCATCATTTCCGATTAATTTAAAACACCAATAGTTACGGCAATAACCCCGTTTCTATACCCAACATCAACACCCCTTAAAATAATATCTTTATTCATAACTGGCCATCTATCAACAATTGAGTATCCTTTCCTTTGCAAATACTCATCCAGTTGAGTAAAAAACTTACCACCATTACTTTCTGGAGTAATATATAATCCCACATTATTTGTTTTAATCTTATATAGATATTTAATTGCTTCTATTTTATTTAGTATTGATTTCTTATCATCTTCCTGAAGTTCTCTTTCATTTTTTATTTCCAATTTTCCAACCTGATTTCCATTTATCTGGCTGCCTATATTTGAAAAATTTGCTTGCCCCCTTTGATTTACAATATTCCCAAATATGGATATACTAATACTGTCACGAATATGTTGTTTTAGTGCATCGCTCAGCTTTTTTTTAATCTCGCTCAATTTTGTTTCAGTATTTGATTTATATATACTATCCCTAAAATCTAATAATGTTTGATGGGCTTCTTTTTTTAATGATTCGCCTTTTTCGTTATTATTTTCAGCCCACATGCAAATAAATATTAGAATAAGTAAAAAGGCAATAGCAAAAGATCTCTTCTTTTGCTCTTTCCATCGTTTTTTATCTATGCCTAAAAAGGCATTTATTGTTGTGAGTACGAGAATAGTTATTTTTAACATAAAATCACATTTTTTACAAATGTAAATCTAATCGTACAATGTTAAATTCTTATATAATAACTGTGCTGAACTAAAAATATTTCGAAGTAATCTTGCGAAAATAGTTGACAGTATTGAATCGACTTAATGTTCATGTAGCCTAGGAAAGACCAAGGTGCTGAACATAGTTAAGAGAAATCGAAAAAAGACTCTGGCATTTTCAAAATTTTAAAAGTAAGCGGATCTTTAATATTTATTATTGACAAATAATCTATAACGCCCTTATTAATATCCTCTTTTAACCTTCTTTCAAATTCCTTAAATTCTTTGGGCCTGATAAGCCTTAAAGATTTTCCAAGAATATTCTTCAAAGTCATTTCATGGTATATTTGCTCTTTACTGATTTTATTTCGTAAAAGCTTTATAAATTCCTCATACTTATCAATTAATCTGTCAATATTATGGCCAATCTTATTATCGGCAATAAATAGGTTTTCTAATAAATGATTTACAATTTCCAACAGTGTAAATATCTGCTCTTTTTTCGGTGCTTTTATTTCATGTAACGCATCATTCCCCAAAAATCTAATTGAATGTAGTCGTCTAGACTCATTAATAGTCAAGAAACCTTTTTCATGAAGCAAATCTATTCGATTAGATAGATCGTTCTTCTTTATCTTGAGATGATTACATATTGCTTCAATAATTGCCCTTAAGCCACCAGCCGTCAAAATGAAAGCTTTGGCCTTTAAAGCAATGATGGTTTCCTCATAAATTGCCTTAATTGTGGGTGGCAACAAATGGATATATTCAAGTTCAGTGCACCCTTCCAAGTGATTTGGAAATATTTTTACATCATGCTCGTACTGTTGCTCCCCTTCTTCGTCAAGATAATACATTTCAGAATCACCATATACTTTCAAAAAGGATAACGTTTCACACCCTGCACATTCTATTACAAAATAAGAATCAATCCAATGAAAGGAATACTCTTCGTCTGATCCCTTTAGTTTTTTTTCATAAAGAACAGAATGATTTCTTGCTCCTTTACAATTTCTACAAAAGTATTTTGTTTCAACTTTCATTTGGATTACACCAACTTGCCGGATTCTTCTATATTAATTAAGAGTATACTCTCATTCCATTTTGTTAAATTATAATGGAACAAGATAGTTTTTTGCTTCCCCGCCCTACTTCCCCAACAACCCCTTCAACTTCTTCTTCGCTTCATCGGCGGCTTTTTTCTTGGCATCATCTGCCGCCTTGTTAACAGCGTCTTCCGCTTCCTTTTTCAAGCGATCGGCTTCGGCTTTGGCTTTATCTTCAGCTTCCTTTTTCAGGCGGTCGGCCTCGGCTTTAGCTTTGTCTTCCAGCTCTTTCTTTTTCTTGTCAATTTCTTCTGTGGCTTTGGCTTTGAGGTCTTCCTTTACATTGCCAGCCGCATCCTTTAAGCTCGTTTTAACTGTAGGGTTCATTACAGTACCTCCAAACAATGCTTTCAGACTGATGTTATCGCCCACACTTAAGTTAGCTCCTTTGCTGTTGGCCTGCGAAACCAAACCGCTAATTACACTGTTGGCTTGTGAACCCAAAGCTGAGCGCGGCATTTGCAAGTCCCAGATATAATCAATGGTCTGGTCGAAACCGTTCGAGCCACCGATCTTTCCTTTTACATCACCCAGTTTAAAATCAAAGGGATCAACTTTTACTCGGCCGTCCTCAAAGCGAAAACTCAGATCGAGGTCACTGAAATCGGCCTTTTTAAATTTTTCCATCTTCAGTGCATCAGCCAGTTTATTCATGGGCCCGAAGCCTTCCACTTTAACGGCTTTGGTTTGAAGTTTGCCTCCCCCCGTAAGTGTGTTCATTACAGGCATCATTTTTTTATCGAGCGCGGCTATAAAATCAAGCTGGGTTGAGAATTTACCATTGGCATATTTACCAACAGGCGCCAGCTTTTGAACAGTGTTAAATGTCTGGAAGGTTTTCGCCACATTCAGGTCTTTCGCGTCTATCTTAAAGTTAATGTTGGGCTTGTTCACATCCTTTGTATCGTAATAGCCGCTCAGGGCCATTGATCCCTCAATAGTAGTGGTATTCATTTTCAGATTTTGCAGATCGATCCTTGAATCTTTTATTACCACTTTGCCGACAATGTCGGATAACTCGAGGTTAGTGTAAAGCAATTTGCCGATACTGGTAGTTAAAGTGAAATCGATATTGGCCGGAACTGGTATAACCGACATTGAAGCGGTATCGGCGGGTGTAGGTGTTTGCCCCTCAGTTGAACCGGACATGAACTGGTTCAGATCCATCAGGTTCGATTTCATATTAAATGTACCTGTTAACAATTGTTCTTTAAATACATATTGCAGCAGGTTATCGATGCGGCCATCAGCCTTGATATCACTCTTGCCCATCTTCGCGTCGAAGCCGGCCAGTTCAACAAACTTTGGTGAAAAATTGAGCGTCATTGACTTCAACAATACATCATAATTATCTTTCTCACTCTTGTAGTTGACATCCATCACAATAAGCTGGCCTTTGGCATCAAACTCTTCGTACTTTCCCTGTTCCAGTTTTGAAACACGGCCTTTGAGTTTCAGGTCGGCTGTAATGTTTCCGTTCAGCTCATCGCCTTTTTCCATTGGCACAATATCTTTCAGGCTGGCCAGGTTAACACGACCCATAATCGATCCATCAATATTGGCATCCGAAACAGGTGTGGTAATGTGCATCTTCACATCAACAGGATTTCCGGCCATTTCAACGTGAAATTTATTTACATCAATAATTGTATTATCGGGTTTCCCGTCTTTATTATCCACTTTAACATCAACCACAATGTCTTTAACCGCTTTGGGCAATGATGGGTACTGGAACATGGCATCGTTGATCAGTACATGTATACCAAAGGCCGGCATGAGTTTATCATTGTAAATACCTTTTACATAACCATCGAACGCCAGTTTTCCGGCAGTTTTAACTGTGGCGAAATCTTTTGAATAAACAGCGGGAATGAGTGATAAAAAACTTTTGAACTCACTTTGATTGGCTTTAAACTTAATATCCATGTCCATATCATCTTTAGGCATGGCGAAATAGCCATCAACACCAAATGATAATTCATTCAGGGCAATTTCGTTTTGTTTAAATGTAAATTTAAAATTCGGCATATCTGCGCCGAGGTCGGCCTTCAAATTTGTCTTCACTTTGTTTAAATAGGTAACTCCTTCATAGGTGGTGGTAAACTGCTCCATAGAAGTGAGTGTTTGAAGATCAAACAGGTCTTGTGTAAAATCTCCGCTCAATGTGTGATTGAGTCCGACAATTGTTGTGTTGAAATTCATCGAAGCATCATTATAAACAAGGTAACCTTCCTTAATTTCAAACTTGCTTAGTTTCATTTTAAACTTTGTGGGTTCCGATGCTGCTTCGGGTTTCGCGGAGCTGTCGGCTTTGGTTATATCCCAGTTCGCTTTACCATCTTTTAATACCTGCGCGTTAATGCGGGGATGATCGATTATAATTGAGCGGATGCTGTATTGCTCACCTTTAATAACACTCATCAGGTCGAGTGACACAGTCAGATTTTTTGCACTGAACAAGGTATCTCCTTCAAACAACCCGACATTCGCGATACTTACATCGTTGATTGACAATGTAAATTTTGGGAAACTGCTGATAAGCGTAAGGTCGAACTTTCCGAAATCAACTTTGGCATTAAGGTTTTTATTGGCCTCTTCTTTCACTTTCGCGATGATCTTATCTTTAAAAATAAACGGTGACGCAATGATCAGCACTATTAAAATTAAGAGTACGATACCTGACCACTTGAGAACTTTTTTCATGTTTGTTTATTTTATATTTTTTAAAAATATTTTTTGTCTTTGCCATCCCGCCCCTTAAATCCCCCAAATGGGGGACTTGCTTTTCTGTCGCAATCAATTTAAAGTCCCCCATTTGGGGGATTTAGGAGGCGTTTGTTTTATTTCTTAAAATATGATCAACCAGTACCAATGCAGCCATTGCCTCAACAATGGGTACCGCGCGGGGCAATACACATGGATCGTGGCGGCCTTTACCGACCATTTCAACTTCTTCTTTCTTTGAATTGATAGTGGTTTGCTTTTTCATAATGGTAGCAACCGGTTTAAAGGCAACACGGAAATAAATATCTTCGCCGTTACTAATTCCGCCCTGTATTCCGCCGGAATGATTTGTCTTTGTATGCACTTCTTTGTTTGCAACAACAAACTGATCATTATGTTCCGAGCCTTTCATGCTTACACCATCAAAGCCCGAACCGTACTCAAAACCTTTTACCGCGTTAATGCTTAGCATAGCCTTCCCAAGATCGGCATGCAGCTTATCGAAAACAGGTTCTCCAAGTCCGGCTGCAACACCTGTAACAACGCATGAAATAACCCCTCCAATTGTATCACCTTCTTTACGCACCTGTTCAATGCGATTGATCATTGTTTCGGCGATCAACGCATCAGGACAACGCACAATATTGCTATCTGTTTTTGTCAGATCGAGTTTGCGGTAATCCTTCATTAGTTTTATATCACCAACCTGAGAAGTATAAGCACTTATTGTTATCCCGTATTTCTTTAAAATTAATTTCGCGACAGCACCTGCCACTACCCTGCTCACCGTTTCGCGGGCAGAGGAGCGTCCGCCGCCTCTCCAATCGCGCATGCCATACTTTGCATCGTATGTATAATCGGCATGTGATGGACGGTATGCATCTACAATATGTTCGTAATCTTTGGAGCGTTGATTTTCATTACGGATAATAAAGCCGATAGGCGTTCCGGTGGTTCTCCCCTCAAAATTGCCTGACAAAAACTCTACTTTATCGCCCTCCTTACGCTGCGTAACAATATGCGATTGGCCGGGCCTTCTCCTGTCCAGTTCATGCTGAATAAAATCAAGATCAAGGGCCAATCCCGAAGGACAGCCATCAATAATTCCACCCAAAGCTTCGCCATGCGATTCGCCAAAGGTAGTCAACCTGAAAAGTGTTCCAAAAGTGTTACCTGCCATACAAACAAAAGTACGGATTTTGAAGATTAAACAGGGTATTCGCTTATTAATATTAAACCATCTAATTTTACTATAAGTCTAATGCAAATGAAACTTCCCGACCGAATTAAAATATTACTTATCAGCTTCATGTTAACTTATGTTGCTTCACCTGTCCGGGCACAAGAATCAGATACTTTAAGACCTAAAAAAATCATATATAGTATAAAGCCCTCCTTTGATATAGATCAGCGTTTTTCATTTATACACAATAGCCCTGTAAATATTTGGGGAGCACGTATAGGTATTCTTATCAATGAAAGCTTTAAAGCGGGTTTTGGCGCCTATTTTTTATCGAAAAACTTAAAAAGTAAAATACTCGATCAAAATGGCCAACCCTTTTACTTCGCGCGAAGGAATGTATATTACGGGACATTTTATTTAGAACCATTTCTTCTCAGCAGAGAATACTGGGAGCTGAGTGTGCCATTTGAGGTCGGGTACGGAAAATCCTATTTTAAAGTTTATAACGGTAATAATATTTTCCTGGGCCAGGACATCAAAGACTTTTTCCCTACCGGGGCAGGCTTATCATTGTCATTTAAGCTTCCCGCATTTTTCGGCATGAAGGCATTTCGATGGTTTGGCATAAACGGTCTTTTAGGGTATCGCTATAGTTTAATGGCAAGCGCATTCAATACCGAATACGATGGAATGTTCTGGTCCATCAGCGCCACCGCCTTCTTTGATCGTATTTCTGATGATATTCACTCTTGGAGAAAGAAAAAAAAGAGACCCCACGCAGTCCACTCCAAATGAAGGAGGCCAAAATCCCCCAAGTCTCAGAAAATCAACCACAAAGAATAGAACCTTCTTCCTTTAATTCTTATCTTTATCGCCTTCTATTCGGCCTATGCGCATTCTCATTAAGAATATAAAAACACTGGTTCAGGTTGATGACAATGACCGTTCGAGGGTTTGCGGTGCAGAAATGAAAAACCTTCCCAGTATTAATGATGCATGGCTGGCTATCGACGATGGTTTGATCGCGGATCATGGTAAAATGGATGATTTTCCGGGCATATCTGACTGGACGAAGCTTACAGTTATAGACGCTACTGATAAATTGGTTTTCCCGGGCTGGTGCGACTCACATACCCATATTGTTTATGCCGATAGCCGCGAAAGCGAATTTGTTGACCGCTTGAATGGCCTTAGCTACGAACAGATCGCGCAAAGAGGAGGTGGAATATTAAACTCGGCTCAACGATTGAGAAATGCTTCAGAGGAAGAACTTATACAAAGTGCGTTAGTTCGCCTGGATGAGGTCATGAAACAAGGTACTTGCGCTGTTGAAATTAAAAGTGGTTACGGACTGAGTCTTGAAAGTGAGTTGAAAATGCTGCGCGTGATAAAAAAACTGAAGGAACTGTCGCCGCTTACTATCAAGGCAACATTCCTGGGAGCGCATGCAGTACCGGCAGAGTACAAAGGAGACAAAGCCAGATATATCAGCCTGATCATTGATAAAATGCTCCCCGCAATTGCCGAAGAGAAATTAGCAGAATACTGCGATGTGTTTTGTGAGAACAATTATTTCACAAAAGAAGAATCAATAAAAATTTTAGAAGCCGGATTAAAACATGGATTAAAACCAAAAGTCCATGCCGAGCAACTGAGCAACTCAGGTGGTGTTGAAGCGGGAGTTTATTGTAACGCCATTAGTGTGGATCACTTAGAATATGTTGAAGAAAAAGAAATTGAACTGATCAAAAATTCCATTACCATGCCAACTATTTTGCCAGGCGCTCAGTTTTTTTTACAACTCCCCCACCCGCCCGTACGTAAAATGATAAATGCAGGATTACCTGTTGCTATTGCCAGCGATTACAACCCGGGCAGCAGTCCAAGCGGGAACATGAATTTAATGATAGCTTTGAGTTGCATACAATACAAAATGACACCCGAAGAAGCGATCAACGCGGCGACAATAAATACTGCGTACGCAATGGATCTGAGTACAACTCACGGCAGTATCGCGATCGGCAAAAAAGCCAACGTATTTATTACCAAAGAAATTCCGGGTTATTCCTTTTTACCTTATTCGTTCGGAAGTAATTTAATTGAAACAGTAATTATTAACGGAACTATTATAAAGCAATGAGCTCTGTAAACAACAAATTGATCGAATGCGTTCCCAACTTCAGTGAAGGACGCGACATGAACGTGATCAAACAGATCACAGATGTGATAGAAAGTACAGACGGCATACGACTTTTAAATGTTGACCCCGGGAAAGCCACCAACCGCACTGTTGTGACTTTTGTAGGTTCACCTGAAGCCGTTTGTGAAGCGGCTTTCAGTGCCATTAAAAAAGCTGCTGAAGTGATCGATATGAGTAAACACAAAGGAGAGCACCCACGCATGGGGGCTACTGATGTTTGTCCGTTGATACCCATTTCGGGAATAAGTATGGAGGAAACTGCGGAGTATGCTAAAAGGCTGGGAGCCCGCGTGGGCAAAGAACTGGGAATACCTGTTTATTTGTACGAGTCCGCTCAGAGCAATCCTGCACGTAAAAACCTGTCGGTTATACGTGCCGGTGAATATGAAGGCTTTTTCAAAAAAATAAAACTACCGGAATGGAAACCCGATTTTGGCAAGGATGAATTTCCCGCCAGGAGCGGTGCCACAGTTATAGGTGCACGTGATTTCCTTGTGGCCTACAATATTAACCTGAATACCACTTCTGTGCGTAGAGCCAATGCTATAGCCTTTGACGTACGTGAAACGGGACGTGTAAAGCGTGAAGGAAACCCTGTTACCGGGAAAATAGTGAACGACACTAAAGGCAACCCCGTTTATATACCTGGTACTTTAAAAAGTGTGAAGGCCATTGGCTGGTATATTGAGGAATATGGTATTGCCCAGATTTCAATGAATTTAACAAATATCAATATAACACCTGTACACATAGCGTTTGACGAGGTCTCTAAAAAGGCCGCCGAACGGGGCATACGTGTTACCGGTTCCGAATTGGTGGGATTGATTCCTCTTCAGTCTTTGATCGATGCGGGAATTTATTTCCTGAAAAAACAAAAACGATCAACCGGTGTTTCGGAGAAGGAACTGATAAAAATCGCGATCAAGTCATTGGGGCTTGATGAACTTGGCCCTTTCAAACCCGAAGAACGTATCATTGAATATTTGTTGAAAGATTCATCAAAAAGCAGATTAATAAATATGTCGCTCTCCGGTTTTGCCGACGAAACGGCAAGTGAAAGTCCGGCCCCTGGAGGCGGATCAATATCAGCCTATATGGGCGCTTTGGGCGCGGCATTAGGAACAATGGTGGCCAACTTGTCCTCACACAAACCAGGCTGGGACGAACGCTGGGAAGAGTTCTCCCAATGGGCCGAAAAAGGTCAGCATATTAAATCGGAATTAGTAAGCCTTGTTGACGAAGACACCAATGCGTTCAATAAAATAATGACGGCATTGGGTTTACCTAAAACAACCGATGAAGAAAAAAAGTCGCGTACCGCCGCCATACAGGAAGCGACCAAATATGCCACGGAAGTACCGTTCAAAGTGATGCAGGTAACATTACGATCAATGGATATTATTAAAGCGATGGCAGAAACGGGTAACCCTAATTCGGTAACAGATGCAGGTGTTGGAGCCCTTTGTGCCCGCAGCGCAGTTATGGGAGCTTACCTGAATGTTCGGGTGAACGCACAAGGCCTGCAGGACAGGGCTTTTGCCGATGATATCATTAAAAAAGGAGAAGAATTGCAAATGAAAGCTCAGCAACTGGAGGCAGCCATATTAAAAATTGTAACCGATAAGCTTAAATAGTCTCTAAACAGAAACTCTTAAAGGCTTTTCACGTATAACAGGAGCAGGGAAACAGATGATCGGGATGAACAGAATATTGCTCAAGTACGATTGGTTAAGAAGATTTATATTCTCCTTTTCCATTCAATTGCTGATGGTTCATATCAAAAAGAACCTGACATTGATGATCTTTTGGGCAATCATGTTTGGTTTTGTAACGGAACAGATCGCTCCCCGATATGGTGTACCTTATCTTTTTCTCAGTCCCGAATACTTTGACAGAATAAATTTCCTGTCTTATTTTATCGTTGGTTTTGCCTGCGGGGGTTTTATAATGGCTTTCAATATTTCAAGTTATATCATGAATGGTTACCGGTTCCCGTTCATAGCTACTTTATATAACCCGTTTTTTAAATACTGCACGAACAATTCTGTTATTCCCGCTTTATTTATTGTCACATATATTTACAATATATTCAGGTTCCAGTTAAGTGAGCAGGTATTCAGTACCTTCCAGATCATCATCCTTATTTCGGGACTCATTGCCGGCATTGTCTCTTTTATAATTCTTTCCATCTCTTATTTCTTCACCATCAATAAAGACATTTATAAAATGTTCGGTGTCCGCGGTCAGGATACAACCAAAGAAACTCTGCGGCCTAACAGGCAAAGAATAGAATGGAAGAACCTCAACCTAATCAAGGAATCGCGCGACTGGTATGTGGAAACCTATTGGACGATGCCCTTTGTAAATAAACTCGTACGGCCTGTGCGGCACTATAAAAAAGAAATGTTACGTAATGTATTCAAACAAAACCACCGAAACGCCTTTATTTTTGTTTTATTCGCCGCCATTACTTTGTTTGTTTTAAGCTTTTTTCAAAATGTTCCTTTTTTCATTATCCCGGCCGGTGCAAGCATTTTTCTTTTATTCACGATGTTCCTGATGTTAAGCAGCGCGCTATATGTGTGGATTCGCGGCTGGGCAAGTTTACTGCTTATTACTATTTTCCTGATCGTTAATTCGCTTTACAAACTCGATGTTTTCAGTAACTACAATAAAGCGTATGGATTGAATTATGGAATTGAAAAAGCGCCCTTTACAAACGAGGCGCTCAACAAGATGTCTTGCGATAGTGTTTGCGATCAGAGCGATGTTAAATACGCCATTGAGATACTAAATCGCTGGCGGTTAAAAAACATAAGTGAGAAGTCGGCCAAGCCTAAACTTGTTCTAGTAAACACTACGGGTGGCGGACTAAGAGCTTCACTGTGGACATTCTATTCACTGCAATATGCTGACAGCATAACTGGCGGAGAATTACTAAAACATACGCAACTCATTACCGGTTCTTCAGGAGGAATGATTGGTGCCGCTTACCTGCGGGAATTATACTGGCAGCACCAGTCGGGAAAAATAGACAATATGTATCTTCCGGAATATAAAAACAATATGGGAAAAGACATCCTCAATCCTATTGCTTTCAGTCTTGCCGTAAATGATTTTTTCTTTCCGCTTCAAAAAGTTGAAAAAGGATATTATAAATACAACAAGGACCGCGCATATGCTTTCGAATGGAGACTTAACCAGAACACCGATGGTATACTTGACAAGAGACTGCACGACTATAAACAAGCTGAGTCGGAAGCCATTATACCAATGATGATCTTTTCACCAACAGTAGCGAACGATGGCCGGAAGATGCTTATATCAGCACAGCCGATCTCCTATCTCACTCAAAATTCGTATACAAAGAACCTGAATATTCAGCCTATTTATGATGCAATTGATTTTGGCCGCCTCTTTGAAAAGCAAGGTGCACAAAATGTACATTTCACCAGTGTGCTGCGCATGAGTGCAACCTTCCCGTATATCTCCCCCATTGTTTCATTGCCAAGCGAACCCCGAATTGAAGTTCTTGACGCGGGTATGCGTGATAATTTCGGCCTTGAAACATCCCTTAAATACATGTACGCTTTACGCAACTGGATAACCAGCAATACAAGCGGAGTTGTAATTATACAGATACGTGACAAAAAGAAAGAATCACCGATCGATGAGAATCCTACCCGGAATATTCTGCAAAATGTTCTGTTGCCATTAGGCTTATTATACAGCAACCTGTTTAATATTCAGGATTTCAACCAGGATCAATTGCTGCAATACGCCAGCCTGTGGTTCGATCAAAAAGTGGACATTATAAATTTTGAGATGAAACGTAATCAAAAAGAGAATATTTCCCTGAGTTGGCACCTCACTAACAGAGAAAAACGCCAGGTACTCGGATCAATTGACTTACCTGAAAACCAGGAGGCGTTTAAAAAACTGAAAGAATTATTAAAGTGATCTAACCGGATACTGGCCGACCTCCATCCTCAACCAGATGATTACGAATACCTATCAGGGGGCCAGCCCTCTATTTTAAAACGATCTGTTTCGATAAATTTGAGAGTGTTAAATGATAGGTTAAATAGTTTATCCGAGACATTCAATTTATGTTTTTAAAAAGGATCCCATTATTCAGTATCATTATTCTCTCATCGTTAGATTGTATCTCCCAGGTTTTTCCCTGGAGCGGGTATACAGCAAGCCAGACAAGTTTTACGCCATACACATATGTTACAGGCGGCATGAGCGCGGTTGTAACACCAAATGTCCCGGGCTCTTCCGCATGCACTCAATATGTTGGTTCGAAAGTATCTTCTAAATTTTTCAGCAATCCTACCGTTAACGGGACTTCCCCGTATTCACCACGATATATCACAGCAAGTGGCTCAGGTGATTATAATCTTACCGGACTCTTACTGGCTGTTGAATGGCCGACCGTCACCTGTTCAGTAGATGTTGATATTACTTTTACTCCACCCGTTTGCGCACCTGTATATTTTGACATTTTTGATATTAATACAGATGGCGGCACCTATGCTTTCTCCGATGTGGTAACTGTTTCAGCTAAAAACAGCGGGGGAACAACCGTTTATCCAACTGTTTCGGGTTTAGTTCCTAATAATAGCTACAACAGCTCAACAGGAACTGTTGCTTCTACAACACCTACCAGTACAGGAGGAAATGCGATGAGCAGCGTTCGCTTTACATTTCCAACAGGTAATATCGCATCTATAAAGATCACATACAAATCAAATTCTACTATTTCAAATGCGGGCAGCGGGTGTTCGGGTAATAACAATGGCACAGATCCTTACTACCAGTACATTGTTATTGGTAATATAAATGCAGGAAAACCAACAGCTTCAATTACTTCTACAGCCGCTAACTGTGGGTCTTCAACTGTTACTCTCACAGGAACCACTTCTATTACATCACCAACATATTCATGGACGGGACCGTCAGGTTCAACGATTGCCTCTCCTGCAAACCAAAGTACTTCTGTAACCGGAGCCGGAACATATACATTGACCGTTACAAGTTCAAACGGCTGCAGCGCGACTGCCACTTATACACTGACTACAGGCGGCACTCCTCCGAATTTAACAACCGGTCCCGACAAAACGCTGGGCTGTGCCTCTGCAACCACAACTATTTCAGCATCGTCTACAACACCGGGCGTTACCTATTCATGGTCAGGTACGGGTATTGTTTCCGGCGGAACTACTTCAAGTCCTGCTGTAAACGCGCCCAACACTTATACAGTAACCGTTACAGATGGCAGTGGATGCAGCAAGACAGGCACCGTGACCGTTACATCTAACATAACCATTCCAAATCTTACAACCGGCGGACCCGTAACGTTAAATTGCGTGGTAACAAATGGAATTGTCTCGGCTGGTTCGACTACTCCTGGCGCTACATTTAAGTGGACAGGGTTTGGAATTAGTTCCGGTGGATCAACTCCTAACGCAACAGTAATTTTTGCGGGGACATACACAGTCACTGTTACTGATCCGGTCAGCGGGTGTACAAAAACGGGAACTGTAACAGTAACAAATAATACAACGCCTCCTAATTTAACTACAGGTGGTTCATTAACGCTCAATTGCAGTACAGGCAGCAGCACTCTTACAGCAAGTTCTTCCACATCCGGTGTAACATATAGCTGGTCAGGGCCCGGTATCATATCTGGTGGAAATACCTCAACCCCGACTGTTAACAAGGCAGGAACTTATACTGTTACAGTAACAAACCCGGTCAACGGCTGCAAAAGAACCGGAACGATAACGGTTACAGGAGGCGGTTCACCTCCGACGATAAGTAGTATCACATCGACCCCTATAAATTGTAATGGTCAGCCTACAGGAAGCGCAACAGTAAATGCGAGCGGTTCAGGCACTTTAAGTTATCTATGGAATACAACAGCGACAACACAATCAATAAACAACCTTGTACCGGGCACTTATTCAGTTACAGTAACAGACATATCGGGCGGGTGCACTGCCACTTCTTCCGTAACATTATCTTCCCCACCGGCCCTGACCGGTCAATTTACCAAAGGTACATCAAGCTGCTCCGTCTCAGGTGGCTGCGGTTGCAGAGAATGGATATTAATAACAGCAACGGGTGGTACAAGTCCATATACTTACACCTGGCCTGATGGATACCTGAACAGGTATAAAAATCAACTTTGCCCGGGCACTTACACAATAAATATCAGGGACAAAAATGGTTGCAGCATAAATACTATATTGACAACGCCTTGATGCACCATGTATTCAGGGCCTTCTCGACTCAGAAATTCATATAAACACAAACGCCCCCAATTTAATTGGAGGCGTTTGTGTAAGTTAAATAATATAATCAGTTCAATACCATATCAACTGCACCTAACAAATTTGTTCTACGTACACTCAACGCTTTTGAGTAGTTAAGTATGTTATTAATAACCATGGCTGATGGTTCATACTCTCTGCCGTTGAAGGTTTCCTGAATTAGTTCTGAACTTTTAATGTTTAATTTAACTAAGCTTTTTAGAGTAGTGGTTTTGTGCATTCAGTTGTAGGTTTTAGTCATTACAACTATATAACGCAACATTTTTTAACATATTGTGTTCCACTAAAAAATCAGGCCGACATTACAAGGCCATGCTCTTCGATCATTTTACGCAGGTTGATCAGGGCATAACGCATACGGCCAAGCGCGGTATTTATACTCACGTTTGTAGTATCAGCAATTTCTTTAAAACTCATGTCGTAATAATGGCGCATCATCAACACTTCTCGCTGATCTTCAGGCAGTTTAGATACCATTTTACGAATATCTTTATTCAGCTGACGTTTGGATATTTCCTGCTCGGCATTCAATTCTCCATTGCCAATCAGATCAAAAATGTCAAACTCTTCACCATCCTCATTCGATCCTCCGCTTACAGTGGGCATACGGTTATCCTTCCTGAAGTGATCAATTAAGAGGTTATGCGCTATACGCTCCACCCAGGGCAAAAATTTGCCTTCTTCGTTATATTGTCCCTTACGAAGTGTGTTAATAACCTTAAAGAAAGTTTCCTGGAATACGTCTTCAGCAAGATCACGATCATTGGCAATGGTCATGATATAAGAGAACAAACGTCTCTTGTGGCGAAGAATAAGTGTTTCGAGGGCTGACTCGTTACCTTGGATATAAAGGCTTACGAGTTTCTGGTCGTCCATAAGTTGCTGCTGCGTACGCATAGGTACCTCCTTTTTTAGCTTAGTTAACACTAAATAAAAAAGTAGCAGTTTATCTTATGATCTTCCTTTTTTTATGTTTCTTGTGAAAAGAAACGGGTTAAATGAAACTTGTTTAATTAACTTTAACGCAGCTAATTTTAAAATGTTGCATAAAACAGTAAATATTTTTACAACGCAACAAATGTATGGCTATTTTGGCATTAAATCAAACTTTTCAACAAATTATTAACATGGAATTACTTAAGAAAATGTGCCGGATCGAAGCTCCTTCAGGAAATGAAGTGGCCATGAAAGACTTTTTATTGGGTTATATTGAGAAAAACAAGTCAAAATGGGCTTTTAAACCAAAACTATTCCATGGAAAGGCTTTCCAGGATTGTATAGTGTTGGTATTTGGAAAACCCCGAACCGCCATTTTTGCCCACATGGACTCCATTGGTTTTACCGTACGATACAATAAACAATTAATAAAAATTGGCGGCCCTCAGACCAAAAATGGGTACAAACTGGTTGGGACAGATAGCAAAGGAAAAATTGAATGCACATTGAAAGTTAACAAAGATAAAAGTCTCTCATACACATTTAAGCGCGACATTGACCGCGGAACTATGCTCACCTTCAAACCCGATTTCAGAGAAACGAAAGATTTTGTACAATGTTGCTATATGGATAACCGGCTCGGTGTGTGGAATGCATTAAAAGTAGCTGAAACATTGAAGGATGGCATCATCGTGTTCTCCTGCTGGGAAGAACATGGAGGAGGAAGCGTTGAATACCTTACAAAATTCATTTATAAAAAATACAAAGTTCAACAAACGCTGATCAGTGATATTACCTGGGTTACGGAAGGTGTGCAGCACGGAAAAGGTGTCGCTATTTCTTTACGCGATTCAGGATTGCCACGCAGGAGTTATGTGAACAAAATTATTTCCATTGCAAAAAAACACAAACTGACATACCAGCTTGAAGTGGAAGCCAGCGGCGGAAGTGATGGCAATTCAGTTCAGCGCTCACCCTACCCTATTGACTGGTGCTTTATCGGCGCACCCGAGGATCACGTACATTCACCGGATGAAAAGGTGCACAAAAAAGATATTGAAAGTATGGTGAAGCTTTATAAGGTGTTGATGGAGGAATTGTAAAATGAGTATCAATGTCGTTTAGTTAAGAAAAAAAGAATAATGAATGTCGAACAGAGAACATCGAATAATGAAGTAAATCAACCACCTCGACATTCATCATTCCTTGTTCGATATTCGATATTGTTTAAAAATCACCTTAACTAAATGACATTGAAATGAGTATATTAATATATTCAATGCCGGTTCGCATTACGCGAACTTTTTTGTATATTTGCCTTAATAATGAATATAGTTGCATTCAGAACATTAAGAGCTTTCTATGAAAAGCATGAGGACTGTGAAACGCAATTAAAAACATGGTATAAAAAAGCCGTTTCAGATAATTGGAAATCACCAAAGGAAATTAAGGCAGACTATCCTTCTGCAAGTATTATAACAGATAACAGGGTTGTTTTTAATATAAAGGGAAATGAATACAGGTTAATAGTAAAGTTTAATTACAAATATGGATGGGCATGGATACGATTTATAGGTACACATGCTCAATATGACAAGATCAATGCAGAAACAATTTAAAAAATAAAATGAAGCTAGCTCCGATTAAAAACGAAAGAGACTACCAAAAGGCATTACAAGAGCTTGAAAAAGTTTTTGACGCCAAGCCTAACACTCCTGAAGGTGATAAAGGACAAGTGCTTGTTCTATTGATAGAAGATTATGAAAAGAAACATTACCCTATTGACGCGCCCGACCCGATTGAAGCGATAAAATCCACTATGGAAGAAAAAGGCCTCAGCAATAAAGACGTTGTTTCATATTTTGGAAGCAAAAGTCTTGTCTCACAGGTTTTAAAAAGACAGAGAAATTTATCATTAAAAATGATAAAGGCACTGCATATTGGATTAAAGTTACCTTATGAAGTTTTGCTTGGTTAAAAAAAATCGGAAAGGTACCTAAGGGCTATGGGTATAATTCCCGCACTGATTCCGAATGTTTATCTGCACCTCAACCCAGGAAGACTGAAATGATCCTGTTAAGACTTAGCTCAATACAGATTAAGAGGAATCGGATCGGATGATAAATCAATTGCGGAACTTTACAAACTTCTTAACCGCCTTAGCACTTTTATAGGTGATCTCATAAGAATAAACTCCATCACCTAAATTATAAGTATAATACTTTATAGTGTTGAAGCCCTTAATGGCGGAATACTTTAACCGATCGCTTACCGCTTGTCCCAGTTTATCATAAATGATCAATTCAACTTCCGCATCTGAAGGAATAATAAGCGGTATCGTTATATAGTCTGATGCAGGATTTGGACTGGGCTCAGGTAAGATAAATTCATTGCTCTTTAATCCAATACATATTTCATTATCCGTAGGGTTAGCATCCTGAAAGCCATTTGGTTTTTTGGCAGTAACACAAATATAATTGTGCGCGCTTGTTGTATTTAACCGTGGAGACGTTTTAAACGTATATGAAGAAATACCTCCAATACCTAAATTACCTGCCCATGATTCTTTAAAACCGTTATCACCGTCGATATCAACAATAAAATCAGCGGCAGTTAATGGCCGGGTGGATGCATTACCAAAATTTACCTTTATATTTAAAAAATTATCCGCATCAATATCCGCTTGTACTTCCAATAATGCTATGTCATATTTCGCATATTGCAGCTGAAACGTCTGAGATGAAGAATTTACACAACCATTATTATCAGTAAGTAATAAACTTATTACGTATGTTCCCGAATCCTGGTAGGTATGAGTTGGGGAACTAAGCGTACTTTGAAAAGTATCACCAAAATCCCATGCCGAAGTGCCGGCAGCAGACAGGTTGGTAAAGCTCACAACCAATGGAGGATCACCATAGGTGGGAGAGAATGAAAACCCTACAGTTGGCAGAGCGTTGATTGTAAATGATCTTGTTGTTGAATCTTTACAACCCTCTAAAGAAGTCACAACGAGTTTAGCACTATGGCTGCCAGTATTAGTAATAGGGCTCTTGGGATCTTGTACGGTGAAATTCTGGGTGCCATCGATCGTCCATGACCAACCATTTAAAGATGAACTATTCACTATCGAACTATCAAAAAAGCCAATGCTATCCTTCACACAAAACGGACCCATTAATCCAATCTTAGCCAAAGGTGTATTGTAAATTGTTATGGGTTTAATAACTGTATCAGAACAGCCATTATTAGCTCCTACAATATACTTTACGATATAGGTCCATGCTATATTATAGGTATGATTAGGATTTTTTATTGTTGAACTGCTTGCATCTCCAAAATCGGTTTTCCAGGTTTGAATTACAGAAGGTGATATTATAGAAGAGTTATCGGTAAAAAATATCTTTTGCTTTTCACAGGTAAGTGAGGTTGAAAATTGAGCCGTAGGTGCCGGTTGAATAGTAACTGACTTAACCAAAGAGTCTGCACACCCCTTGTTGTTTGTAATAACAAACTTTACATTATTTACACCGGGGGCAATAAATTTATGACCCGGACTTGCAACAGAGCTTGTATTATTTGCTCCGCTTGCCGGATCACCAAAATTCCACGAATAGCTTTGCGCGGCGTATCCTCTCAGATCCGAAAGGTTGGTAAAACCAACGTTATCACCACTACATGCCAATGAATTTGAAAAAAACACAAATGGTTTCGGATATACATGCAGCTGTATAGTTGTGTCTTTGGAGCAGCCAACGTTTGTTGTAACAGATAGTTTAACGTTAAATACTCCCGTATCATTAGGGCTTAAATATAAATGCTTTGGATTTGCCAACGAGGAATTCTGAGCATCTCCAAAACTCCACAACCTGCCGGTAATCGTGTTGCCGCCTGGAGGTATTGAAAGATCGGTGAAACTGATCGAATCTCCTTTACAACCGGGTGAAATGTAACTGAAGCCGGCTTTGGGGGCTATACCGGAAATGGTGACGTTAATTGTATCCTTTACTGTACATCCGTTATTATTAGTGACAGTAACCATATATTGACCAGAACTTGCAATTGTGAGAAAATTCGCGACAGAGCCGCCTGTCCATAAGTAACTTTGAACTTGAGATGATCCCTTTTTTAAACCTATTGTATTTCCGGAGCAAAATGTCGTGTCATTGCCTAAGCTAATCGCTGATTTAAAATCATCAACAGTCACTCTTACGGTATCTGAAATAACTGAACAGGAAACTCCATCAGTTATTTTTACGTAATATTCCCCGGCCTGATTGATTGTCAATAAAGAATCGGTTGAATTATCTTGCCACTGAAAACTGTAACTATTCTTAGGTAAAAGGGTATTCCAAATTAAAGTTTTTCCAAAACACAGTGTGGTATCACTGAGTTGATTTATTAAAGGATACGAAACATTCACAGTATCATACGAATCAAAACCAAATACATCAGTAGTTTTTACGCTATATTGTCCTGATTTGTTGACATTAATTGTTGCAGTTGTATCTCCAGTTGACCAAAGATATTTCAAAAAGCGATCTCCTGCTTTCAAAACAGTATCACAGAAAGTATTGGTTATATTTATATCAGGTCCTATGTTTACCGGCGGGGCGTAACGAGATCTCAGATAAAGCTCTACTTGACCACGAGCACTATCATTTAAGGTTACGTTATATATTAGAACTTCAGCAACATATCCTGAAAAATAGTAATTATTTGACGGATCGTTTCCTACACGTAATTCATTTGTATTCGAACCTTTTAAATCTGCAGTGGGGCTGTATTGTCCAAAAAGTACTGAATTTTTATATAATTTTACTCCATTAGAGCCAGCTGCAATAGTGTGAGTGAATATATTCCAATTGGTTCCTATATCGGGACTGGAACCGAAGACATTACTTTCATTATCTACCCACATATTGACCTTCTGCGTACTCCCATTATTTCCTAACACATAGGCTCCATCAGTGGCATAGCCTTTTGACAATACCATCGAATAAAAGTTAAAGGCAGGTTCTTTAAATACTACGAATACCGTACGCATACTGTCTATACTTAAATCAGTTCCGCATGCTAAATAATCATTAACTCCATCAAAACTTAATACCGACTTATTGTTTAACAATTTTTCTCCGGTAATATAAGTAGGCTGATTTGCAGATGTGCCCTGAATTCCATCCCTAGACGTATTTCCCTTTTTATTCTTCCAAACTGATACATTACTCCCATTTAAAATGACACTATCTCCCCGAAACCATAATTGGATACCGGGATAATGAGTCGGAATGGTATCAGACTGTCCAAATCCGGCAAAAAAGTGGAAGAAAAAAAATATGGAGAGAGCAATTTTTTTCATAAAGTCGACAAAACAGGATTTTTGAAAAAAAACACGACCTTTACAAAGGTAATACATTTCTCAATGCTAATAGACACAACTAATTTAAGCATCTATATTGAAATTTTCACCAAAAAGGAGAGTACCCTTGTATCGGATTTAATTATATATTCCATTGCGATAATTAATTACAAAACAATATGTATCTGATAAGATTATTAATATTACCAAACCATAACCTCCCACAATGAAGCAGTATATAGAAATGTATATTATATATATTGCCATTCTGATGGCTATTTTCAATATCGGATATTTCTTCCTTCTTTTTTTGGGAATTGGGAAACAAATATCTGGCAACTATCGGAAAGTATTCTTTAGTTTTTTTACCGGAGCAATTATTCTTTCTTGCAGCATTTCCTTTTATAAATGTGGTTTCAAAACACTGAATACAGGGTTGATAGTAATTGGATCACTTTTATTTTATGAAATAAAAAAGGCCAATAAAATAGACAATACAGGGAAATATTCAACCTTTATAAAGGATTTTCAATTGTTATTTGCACGAAAAACTATTATCGAATTTTTTCTTGCAAGCGCTATAACATACACGATTTCTGCCATATACTATTATGATTCAAGTATCCTATTGGCAAAAATAAGGTGTCTTGATAATTATTTTTATGGTATCATTTCTGAGGCTATTTATTCAACGGGTTATGAAAATTCCGGAGGATTAACAAATTACTTTTTTCAAGAAGTACATGGCAATTCACCTTATCATTATTTTGAATTATGGTTAAATGGCTTTTTCTCGAGCATTTTTCATTTACCCAATTTTATTTGCATATCAATAATATTATCGCCCTGCTTTTATTTTATAATTTATATCGGACTCATTGCATTATTTCAAACGCACGGTACTATAACCTTGTCTGCGAAATTTATAGCGATCGGATTATTGTTTTTGAATGGAATTAAATTACCCTTAGAGGGCATTCCATATCTAGAATATGCAAACGGATATGCCTATGGAATAATGTCCGAACTTACCCCCAAGTTTGCGTCATATTATCTGGTCATTATTTCTTTCATCCTTATAAAACCATCGAAATATACTACCATTTCTAATTTAGTATTATTAACATTGCCTATTCTCGCAATTACTTCGATGTTTGCGATAATCGGAGGAATTTTACTTTATCTACTTATTGTTTTTATAAAAAAAAGTGTTCCCTTACGCTTTATAATTACAAATTCAATATACTGCTTAGTTGTTTTTTTGTTTTTGTTTCTTTTCTATAAAATCATGGGGAATACTTACTTAAGCGTATACTCAACAAGTGAAAAAGATTTAATTCTAAATCTTTTTAAAGATAAAGATTGGCAAATTGCACAACTGCTCAGAATAATAGGAATTGAGTTATTTCTACAACCTATTAAATTTATTGTTGTTTACCTTCCCTGGCTATTATTAGCACTTGTTGTATTATCTAAGACAAAGAAGTCTTTATTTTCTATTCTAAACAATACACACTTAAGACTATTATTAATAATAATAGTCGGATTTATCGTATCATTCCTTTTCGAATATAACCCCAATCACCCTCAGCTCTTTTTTATGGTATCTTCAACTATTACCAATGTTTTTTTTATTTCATTATTTATCAAGGAAATAAACTTTATTAAAAAAAACCAGCTGACATTAATTTCATTTGCGGGATTAATAGCATATAACATATATGGCTATTTTCCTAAAGAATATAACAGCCCTCATGACGAAAAATATATATCCAATATCATCTCATTAAATAACTCAAAGCAAAGCAATCCTATTGGATGCTTTTTAAAAGCACCTGAAGAATATACAACTGTTTGGAGTAAATACACCGCAGAGGATCAAACTGGAGATTATCTTACACTCATGAAAGGATACAAAGGTGTAGTTTGTCTTAATCCACATGAAATTCCTCTGTCAAAAAACCCATTGGATACAGCACTTGAAAGTAGTTTTATTAAGACCTCCGTTTTTTATATATTTGTTGACAAACAAAAAAAGGGGAACACCTTTATCAGTATGACAGAAAGCCAGTTGAATTTTATTGACCGATTCAAAATAAATTTTATTGTATTAAGTAAGCAAGCCAAACTACCACCCATTTTAGCCAATCGAATCGATACGATGATAGAAGATTCAAGAACCGGAGAACGCTTTGCTCTCCTCCATAAAAAATAATATGAGCAATATTGAATTATCTGTCGTAGTGTTATGCTATCGAGCCGAGGAAGAAATTATCCCTTTCGTAGAAAAATTGAAACTACTACTTGAAAAACTAACGGATAATTTTGAAATTGTGTTAGTGGGTAATTACTTTCCCGGCACTACAGATCGCACAAAAGAAATTGTTGAAGAGTTGGCCAAACATGACTCCCGTCTTAAAGCAATAACAAAACCCAAAAAGGGAATGATGGGATGGGACATGCTTGAAGGCCTCAAAGCTGCTGTAGGTGAATATATTTGTGTAATTGATGGAGATGGTCAATTTCCTATTGAAAGTGTCGAAAAGTGTTTTATCACTATTAAGTCTCAAAATCTTGATTTAGTTAAGACGTACCGTAAAAAAAGATTTGACGGACCATATCGTGTTTTAATATCAAAAACATACAACTTTCTGTTTCAGCTATTATTCCCCTCATTGGCAAGCAAGGACATTAATTCAAAGCCCAAAATAATACGCAGAGTAGCGCTGAATAAGATGCAACTATATTCAACTGATTGGTTCATTGACGCAGAAATAATGATAAACGTACGGAGATATAAAATGAAAATTGCTGAATTCCCAATACAATTTTACGACATTAAGAGAAGTTCATTTGTGAAAATAGGTGCTGTATTTGAGTTTACAAAAAACTTAATTGTCTTTAGAATTAAAGAATTTTACATTAAAAAATAAACACAGTGCAAAATGTTTTAATTACCGGTGCATCATCTGCATTAATGCAGGAGTTAATTAAAAAAATTGACAGGAGTAAATTCAGAGTTTTCGGAATATCACGTAATATATCAAAGATAGATGGTTTAAATATTGAAGTATTGATTGGTGACATAAATGACCAGGTATTTATTCATAATATTATACAAGATAAAAAGATAGATAGTATTATTCATGCGGCAGCAATCACACACACACGAAATACAGCAGATTATTTTAAAGTTAACCTGCAAGGCACGATAAACCTTGTTGATGCCGCAAAGGGGAATAACGTACACACATTTATTTTTATAAGCTCAAGGGTAGCCGGGAATAAAAGTGGGGACTATGGACTATCTAAATTACAAGCCGAAGACTATCTGAAGAATAATTTTGACCATTGGCTCATAATAAGGCCATCCGAAATTTATGGAAGTAATAAAAATGAGGGTATTGATAAACTAATTCATGATGTTGAACAAAAAAAGATTATACTATGTCCAATAAATGTAAAAAGTAAATTATTCCCGATTTTCTATATTGATGCAGCTCAGGCAATCTACGAATTGATATTTGATCATTCTTATGAAAAAAAGGTGATCACAATTAACGGGTTGCAAGGATTTTCCAATTATGAACTTATAAAAAAAATAAGCACTTTACTTAATAAATATATATTTATCATACCAATTCCTAAATTTTTAATGTTTATTATAAAATGGCTCCTTGAATTTTCCCAAATAAACGCCAAAATCGTCCCTGATCAGATACCCAGATTATATTCATTAAAAGAAACCGGACTTAGTTGTTCGGGTATTCAAATTGAAGATTATTTTAAAAAAGAGCATAAAAATAAACGCTTTACTTAACATACATGACAAGAGATTATTACAATGAATATAGTACGTTCGAAAGAGAACACTGGTGGTTTTTGGCAAGAAAGAAAATAATCCTATCACATCTTTCTACATTATTAAAAGAGAAAAAAAATCTGAATATTCTGAATATTGGTGCTGCCACTGGAGCAAGCACCATAATGCTTCAACAATTTGGAAAGGTGACGTCCGTTGAATATGATAAAGAATGTTGCGACTTTTTATTGAATAATTTAGGTATTCCTGTTGTGAATTGCTCTATAACCGATTTGAAATTCGATAATGAAGAATTTGATCTGGTATGCGCATTCGATGTTATTGAACATGTTGAAGATGATACGAAAGGGGTAAATGAAATGAAAAGGGTCTGCAAACAAAATGGGATAATATGCGTAACGGTACCGGCATTTATGTCACTTTGGAGTAATCATGATGAAGTTAATATGCATCGTCGAAGATATGTTAAAAATCAGTTTATGAACTTATTTAAAAAAGATGGCCACATTATTTTCGCAAGCTACTTTAATTTTTTCCTTTTCTTGCCCATTTATCTCTTTCGTAAAATCAACAGATTTATCCCTTCAAGATTATTAAGAGGTGGTTCCGGTTCAGATGTTACGGTATTTAAAAAATCGTTTCTTGATTCAATATTATTCCACCTTATGGCCAGTGAAAGATATTTTTTAAATTTAAATATTCCCCTGCCCTTTGGCGTATCTATTTTGCTTTCATGGAAGAAAGTCTGAAGCGAGGTAAATTACACAAAAACTGTAATGGATATTGGAGTCCGGATATCATAAAAGGCAAAACAGGAAGCATATATCTTTGCTCCACTTCTCTGTGAAAGACACAAAAAAACAGAATAAAAAGTAATGGAAGCATTACGAATATTGCCTTTTCGAAATGGTCCTTTATTATAAATATGTTCAAAAACAATGTCAGGTAGATAATAAGATGAAATACGAGCAACAAGTACCTGTAAAAATTCAATATTACCCTGTCCCTGAATTGCTCCTGTAATATAAACAAATTGGATGTATTTGAATGTAGTACCATTGCTTTAAAATAGGCAAATGGTGATACGAACCAATAGCGAAAGAAGTGATTTTTCTTATATTCTGCAACAATCTTTTCATATTCTGTTTTAACTTCAATTTGAACAGGCAAATATTCACTAGGCATTGGAATTGATTTATCATAGTATTCTTTCTGTAAAGAAAATGCATACTGTTGCTTTTTAACAATATTGAATAACCTGGCATATCCTACTTCACTTACAATATACTCTGGAAATATTTTCATCATATTATTAACATAAATGTTACTTGTATCACCCTTGATGGCGGCATAATACATGGGTTGATGATACAAGTTAATCTCACCTCCACCACCCCAACATTTTACAAACGACAGCATTCCTTCATATTCTGGCTTCGTACGGTCTAATGTCTCCGGGTCATACACTCTTTCCAAAGGAACAATCTCTCCTGTTAATCTATAATTCCTAAATGTCCAGGCAGATATCATCAAAAGAGGAATTAATCCAATTAGGACAACCTCTTTTACTAATTTGAATTTATTTTTGTCAACATAAAATTCCTTAATCAGAAATACGGGCAACAATATCGCAGCAATACCAACAATAGGTCTTGTCATTATTCCAACACCAATAAAAAATGATGCTATACAATAAAAAAAGAGCCTTTTCTTTTGAACGATTTCGAAATACCCTTTTATAAGAAAAAAAAGATAGAAAATCATTAAGAAGGGTGAAAGTCCTTCTGTAATAGTATAATAGCAATAACTGCTGAAAAATGGCGAAAAACCGTATAACATGGCAACAACTAATGCTACAATTTTGTTTCTATTGAAACAATAAGTGATAAAATAAATACAGTAAATTGAAATAGTAAAAAGTGATAATTGGATAAATTTTAAAAATTGTAATGCCAACGGAATATCGGCAAAACAACGGAAACTTAAATAAAAAAGAGAATATCCTGGGGTGCGCCTAAAATAACTGCCATTACCTATAGGGGGGTCCCTTCGCAACCCCTTTCCTTTTAAAAAGTTTTCAGCTGGAGTGATATAGTATTCGTTATCTATAGAAAAAACAGTTTGGTTGTAATAAATTGAAGCATTATTAACTTCATTGTTATGCGGATTCATTTTTTTTATCGCAAACAAATTCAATTCATTTACTGCAATCCCGGTAACTAAAGAAAACAACGAGATAATGAAAACATTTCTATTTTCCTTTATAAACTCTAATAAATGGCTCATCGTTTGGAAAATATGTCTGAAACTATTGATTTCTACAATCTAGACACTTTGGAATTAAAAATCTGGGCAATTCAACACAATTATATTAACTCACAATTGTTGGTTCAGGCAAAGGCACAATAAACTTTACCCCCTTGTTTTTTAAATGTTGTAATTTTTCAATTATCTCCTTAGCAAAATTCCAGGCAAATATAATTACGTAATCAGTTGGGTGGTCATTAAGATAAGAACTGGGAACAACGGGTATCTTTGCTCCGGGCGATAGCATATTTTGCTTTAATGGATTGTCATCCACAATATAATCGATTTTAAGTGGGGTAAATTTACAAAAGTTAATAAGTGTATTACCTTTAGCCGGTGCTCCATATCCGCTAATAGTTTTTCCTTCCTTTTTTGCCTGATCTACAAATCCTACAAGCTTATTCTTCACGTGGTACACTTTCTCTGCGAAATCAAGATATATGGGCTGATCGTTAAAGCCTCTCGATTGTTCACTCTTAAGCATATCAACCACTCTTTTTGAAATAGGATGCTTACTTCCCATTTTTTGAATCTGAACTCTTAAAGATCCACCATGTGAAGAAACAATATCCACATCAAATATCTCTAATTTAAATCTGGCAAGAAGGAATTTTAAGGGTGTCAATGCTATAAATGAAAGGTGTTCGTGATAGATCATATCAAAAAGCATCTCATCTACCATTGTAACGAGATAAGGAAATTCTATTACAAAAATCCCATCATCACTCATAAGGTCAAACGCATTTTTACAAACAGATTGACTATTATCAATATGGGCGAAAACATTATTAGCAGTTATAATATCTGCTTTCCCATGTTTTTTAATAATTTGTTGGACTGTATTCTCATCAAAATAGTGATTGATCGTTTCAATTCCTCTTTTGTTCGCATCATCACTTAAATTCTTTGCCGGCTCAACACCAACCGCTTTCATTCCTTCATTAATAAAACAAGAAACTAGCAGTCCATCATTACTTCCAATATCTACAGCCAGTAAATTCTCCTTCTTAATTGACTTTTCTTTCATTGATCTGGCATAATCTGCAAAATGTTTTCTAAATGTTGCAGTAGTGGAACTTACATACAAATAGTTAGAGAACATCAAATCGGCCGGTACGACATGTGTAAGTTGAACTAAACCACAATTCGTACAGCGCGTAATACTTAGGGGGCATTCAAATTCTTTTTCGTTTTCCTGATCTTTAGTCAAAAATGAATTTGCAAGTGCCATACTTCCCAATTCTAATATTGCATTTGGCAGTTTAGCATCACAATATCTACATGCTATTTTTTTATACTGTTCCATATATTGGTTTTAAATAAAATAGAGCAAAGGGAGTAAAAAAGGAGATTTATTATATTCCATTCGGCTATTTGACCAATTGCTGATTGATATATCCGCCTTCAATAACCGGAAAAGCAGTAGTGTCCTCTTCATACTTCCCTTCCGAGCGCTTCCTGGTTGAAAGGGCTATAAATACGGAGTCTTCCGTAAATTTTTGAGCATGAGCAATCATTGGCGGTGTATCAACAATATCGCCCGGCAATACTTTAAGAACCTGTTTCCTTCCCGGGTTGTTTACTTCACAACAATGAGCCTCATAAGCGCCACTTACCAAATAAATATATTGATGTATGTTCTTATGAAAATGATTCGCTCTGACAGTGCCTTTTTTTGAAGATATAAGGGCAATATGCTCTATCGTTCCTTCAAAAACATTTGTAATTGCACCTCTGTCATCAATAAATGCCGGACCAATGTGTTTTAGTGTTTCCATGAAATATACTTTTCGTTATGAAATTTTTAAAAATTCCTTATACCAATCAATTGTTCTTCCCAAACCCTTTTTAAGATCATACCTGGGATTATACTGAATAACCGAACGAATCTTCGAAATATCCGGACAACGCCTTTTAGGGTCACTACTTGCATAAACGGCATGAGGAGGAGGGACATGATTTATTCTTACAGGATAATCAAATAACTCCTGAACGGCCTTACCCAGGTCATTTAGAGAAATTTCAAGGGCGGGATTTCCTATATTAAATGCCTCACCATTTACAATTGAGAAAAGCAATTTTAAAGTTGCCTCTAATGCATCATTTATGTAGCAATATGATCTTGTATTCTCACCATTACCATGAATAGTAAGGGCCTCCTTTCTTAGTGCATGTTCAATAAAATTTGGTATCACCCTGTAATCATTTAATCGCATTCCGGGACCAAATACATTAAAATAGCGAACAATTTTAACGGGTACATCATAAACCCTATAAAAACTCAAGCATAGAATTTCAGCGAAACGCTTTGATTCATCATAGCATGCTCTCGGGCCGTAAATAGATACATTTCCGTTGTAAGTTTCAGGAGTTGGAACAAACTTATCATCAGGATCACCGTAAACCTCACTTGAACTTGTAAATAAAAAACCTTTAACATTTTTTGCCCGTGCAAGTTCTAACATATTCCTTGTACCAATAGTGGTCACATCCATTGTCTCAATGGGAAATTTTGTATAATAAAGCGGGGAGGCAATACCAGCCGCATGAATAATATAATCAATATTTTGATCTGTTTCAAACGGCTCAATTACGTTATGACGGATAAAAATCAAATTGCCGTCAGAAACCATTTCTTCTTCATCACCTATAACAAAATTATCCAAAAACAATCCTTTACAAGGTTTAGTCAGTATATTTTCATTCATATACCGTAGCAAATAAACCAAATACTTTCCCAGGAAACCACCGGCACCTGTTATTAAAAAACATTTGCCCTCAAACTTCTCTTTATATTCAGCTAAAGATCCCGCAAGATCACTTACATCACCTGAAATTATTTTCGATGCGTATTTTGAATCCATTGATTGTGTTACCTTAATTATTAAAAAAATACAATTACATATAATACACCAAATTTAAAGGGTCGAAGTTACGTTAAAAAACTTAATTATATTCGTTAATTATTACACGAAGCAATTGTGATTTTACAGAATAATAGACTTAGAGAACTTGATTTTTTAAGGGGCTTGGCAATAATTCTTGTTTTATTAAGACGCCAACCTCTCTTTCAATTTACTAAAAACATAAGCTGGATCGGAGTAGATCTGTTCTTTGTTTTTAGCGAATTTTTAGTATAGGGCCTATCGTTTAGAGACTTCCTTTGAGAGATTGCCAATTTTGGAAGATAAAATTACATTGTTCAGATATAAATTAGGATTATTCTTAGAGAATAATTTCCCCATAATTATAGCCCTTAAATTATACAGCGGAATAAGGATAAGACCAATTTTTTTCCTAATGAAAATATTAGATATACAACGAACAAGCCAATAATAAACTTCCATAACTTTCAACTGGTAAATAGTTTCGAATGAGTTACCGATTTTCCTGTGTTCAATAACCTCAAAACCATGCTTCCTCAAAATAGTAATTAGTGCAACGGAAGAATACCTGGCAAAATCATATGGCATCTCATGTTCCTCCCATACAAAAGGAAGAGTAATTAAAAATCTTCCATTAGGTTTTAAAACCCTGGATATTTCTGTTAAAACTTCGTCTATTGAAAATACGTGTTCCAAAACTTCTGTACACAAAACCGAATCAAAATAGTTATCAGGAAAAGGTATTTTCCCGTCCTTAATAAAATAATCAATATTTTCACTCTGCTTTGTATATGCCGGGTTAACCATATCAACACCAATATATTCAGCGACTGAAAAAAAATGTTTATACGGTTTTGAACCACAACCAAAATCCAGCAAACGACCGGTAAGAGATGGGGCGAGATCTTTAATATTATAATACAGCCCCCTGCGAATTATATAATATGGATTTACAAAAAGAGCTTTTAGGTTTGGTATATAATTACTCACGCTTTAATAATTTATTTTTTATCTATTGTCGCGCCTCTATACCTGATTATTTTTGCCGGATTCCCAGCGACAACCGCATTTTCAGGAACATCCTTTGTCACAACCGATCCTGCTCCTATAATACAATTATCCGCGATCTTAACCGGAAAAATTGTAGCATTCGAACCAATTATTACATTCTTCCCAATATATGTCCTTCCCAGGTTTTTAGAATTATAATTCACTTTGTCATTACTAAAAGTATCGTTGATAAATGTAACCCCATGCCCAATAAAACAATCAACTTCAAAATTAACATGCGAGCAAACAAAAGTATGAGAACTTATCCGGGTTCGTTGGCCTATAAATACATCATTCTGAATTTCAACAAAAGGTCCAATCATACAACTATCAGAAATAGTGCATCCATATAAATTAACATGGCTGCAAACCTTAACACCCGATCCAATACTTACATTTTCCTGGATAATAACAAAGCTGCCGAGCTCTATATCTGCCGGCAATATTGATTTAATTATATTCATTCATATATAATTTACATTTTATTGATCAAACACCTAAAAAAAATGACCCAAAAACCGCCAGTCCTCACTACCATCCTATTCAAACTAGCCAAGTTGTAATATCTCATTATTTTCACAAATCACTGATTAAAAAATTCCCTGGTCTTAGTTATTACGAAATCAACTTCGTCTTCAGTCATTTCGGGATGAATTGGCAATGAAATAGATTCATCGGCCAACATTTCTGTTACGGGAAAAACTCCCCTTTTCAGTTTTAATTCATCATACGCATTTTGCAAATGTATTGGGATTGGATAATGAATAACAACCTGGATGTCCTGACTTGTAAGAAAATCAAACAGTAAATCTCTCTTTTTTGTTCTGACAGGAAATAAGTGAAAGTTTGAGAAATTATCCTTTTCAATAAATGGCAAGGTTAAATCACCAACATTTTGCAAACCTTTCATATATAATTGAGCCAACTCATTTCTTCTCTTATTCCATGCCTCTAGGTACTTTAGCTTAACATTCAGAACTGCGGCCTGTATTGTATCTAACCTTGCGTTTCTTCCTTTGAATTCATGATAATATTTTTTCGAAGATCCATAATTTCTTAATAGGGTCAATTTATTGTATAGTAATTCATCATTCGTAGTAATTGCTCCTGCATCTCCATAAGCTCCTAGATTTTTCCCCGGATAAAAACTAAAACAACCTAAGTCCCCAATCGTTCCGGCTCTTTTACCATTTTGCAATGCCCCATGTGCCTGGCATGCATCTTCAACAATCTTTAAATTATATTTTTTTGCAATTTCCAATAATGGGGGCATGTTGACCATTTGTCCACAAAGATGAACAGGAATAATTGCCTTCGTTTTCTTAGTGATCGCATTTTCTATTAGGGAAATATTCATAAGCTGAGTTCTTTCATCAACATCTACAAATTTTACATTTGCACCAGCTTCCGAAATTGAAAATGCAGTAGAAACAAAACTATTGGGAACTGTAATTACTTCATCACTTTCCTTAATCCCAATCGCTAGAACAGATAACTCCAACGCCGAGGTACCGGAATCCACTCCAATTGCATATTTACAACCATTATAGACTGCAAATTCTTTTTCAAACTGCTGAACTTCACTGCCCATGATGAAATTTCCATTCTCTAAAACCCTCTCAATAGCAGTAAGCAACTCTCCTTTATAATTTCTATACTGTCGCTGTATATCAACAAATTGAATTTTCATTTCTATTTTCTTTTAAAAAAAAATCTAATTGTATCAAAAAATGTTTGTAATGCAGCTTTATACGAGGCCGCCGTTCTGTCTCCCGATGTCCGCTCCTCCATTTCAATCGGAAATTCATAAAACGTATACCCTAAACGTTTTGCTTTGATCAAAACCTCAGCAAGCATAAAAATTCTCCCGTTCTCAATAGTTATTTTATCGAAAATTTTTCTGTTATACAGATGTATCCAATTATAATCCTTTAGAGATAAGCCAAATAAAAATGAAATCAATTTATGATAAATTGAAGAATTTACCTTCATTCTATTTGAATACCCTTTTCTTTCCATTCGATAACTAACTATAATGTCAGCTTTGTTTGCATGCATAAGAAATGAACTAAGTGTATTTTCGTTCAAAGGACTATCAACCGGAACAAACATCACATAATCACGTGAAGATAGTTCTATTCCTTTTCTGACTGCACTACCAAAACCACCATTGGGTTTGGAAAAGAAAATCAAATTGGGTTTACCGGCGAACTTTTCCTCTATAATCCCTTTCGTTTTATCCTTACTTCCGTCGTCAATAATAATAATTTCAAATTCAATTTCAGCCCTTTGTAATACTTCAATATTGACAAGTACAGCCGCTTCAATGCTTTCCTCTTCATTATAGGCAGGTATTATAAGTGATAAAGAATGCTGATTTTTTATCTTTATATTCATATGCTCCCCGATTATCTAATTTTCATGGACGGGTTTATCTGTTGAAAGTATTCGAAACATCAAAAACACAAAGCCTCTTAAAGAAAAATACAAGGTACTTATTCTGATTAATTTAATTATTGCCATCCATGACTAACATTCATACAAAACACAAAACTACTCACAAATATAATCTTATCGTGCATTAAAATACATTAGAATCATAATCTTTGATACAAGTCAAATCCAATAAAAACAAAATTTGCACAGAAAAACCTTATCTGACAAACAAAAACTAAATCTATGAAGCTACATATTTCCAAACACGATAATTTTCTTTCCCGAACACACCTTGTATAAAATAGATTATACAATGAAGCCAAAATTTATGATCAAAAAAAACGCTTCAGAATAGTAATTACGTTATATTTGTGAATATTTTGTTTTGCCTAAATAGATTCGATTAACCTAACTATTAGTCCTTTTTCGATTTTGTTTTAAAACTATCATTATTGAATAAAAACATTAAACACCTGAATATATCTTTCACAAATAAATGAATATGTTAAATAAACAATCAGAGTTCTGGAAAGGGGAATTTGGTCGCGAATACACTCATAGAAATACATTTGACCCCTCTGCATGGGATCAGACTTACCTTAACACCTGGGGTATTACAAAACCTGAAATGAATAAACAATTCATTGGTGAACTGCCTAAAAACATTAAAATACTTGAAGTGGGATCAAACATTGGTTTACAGCTTAGCGGGCTTCAACGAATGGGCTTTGAAAACCTTTATGGAATTGAACTTCAGCAAGATGCTGTTGAAATTGCCAAGCAACACACCAAAAATATAAACATCCTACAAGGTTCGGGATATGATATCCCTTTTAAAGATTCCTATTTTGATCTTGTCTTTACATCAGGTGTTTTAATTCACATTGCTCCCGAAAATCATAAGTTAATTATGTCGGAAATGGTACGTTGCAGCAAAAAATATATATGGGGCTTTGAATATTATGATGAAAAAACATCTGCTATAGATTATAGAGGGAATAAAGATTTTTTGTGGAAAGCAGACTTTGCCGGAATTTTTCAAAGTTTATTTCCGCAACTTAAACTCATGAAAAAAGAATTTTACAAGTATCTTCATAACGACAATAAAGACTGTATGTATTTGCTTGAGAAATAAGAAGAAGATATGGAAATAAAATATTGTACAAAATGCTTCTACCCCGAAACCAAACCAGATCTTCATTTCGATGAAAATGGGGTTTGCAGCGCCTGCATTGGGGCAGAACATAAAAACAGGGGAATTGACTGGAAACAGCGGGAAAAAGATTTTTACGAGATAGTCAACAAACTGAAACTTCCTCAGGGTGAAATCGGGTATGACTGCCTTATCCCTGTAAGTGGAGGAAAAGACAGTACTTACCAGGCCTATTTTATGAAGTATGTTTGCGGACTCAATCCATTGCTGGTATGTTTCGAAACAACAGCAATTACTGATATAGGCCAGCAGAATCTTGATAATTTATGCGAGATGGGTATGGATCTTATCCATTTTAAAAAAAATCACCAGGTTTACAAAAAAATGGTCATTGAAGGATTTAAACGAGTTGGGGATGAAATGTGGCCAAACCATGTTGGAATATTTACCATACCTACCATGATCGCCCTAAAGTTTGGTATTAAATTAGTAGTGTGGGGAGAAAATCCTGAACTCGAATATGGCGGACCCTTAGAAACCTTTCAAAATAATGTGATTAATCGAAAATGGCTCGAAGAGTTTGGTGGATTATTGGGATACAGGATACAGGACATGATCGGTGTTGACGATATTACTGAAAAGGAACTTACTCCCTATTTTTATCCTTCCGATGAGGAAATAAAAAAACTTGGTGTTATCGGAATTTTTCTTGGACATTACTTTTTTTGGGATGCACGAAAACAACTGGAAATAGTGAAAAGACATGGTTTTAAAGTAAAAGAGGATGGACCAGTTGAAGGCACCTATACGAATTATGAAAACCTGGATGAAAAACTTGTCGGCCTTCACGATTACCTAAAATATGTAAAATATGGTTTTGGCAGAGCTACAGATCATGTATGTATTGATATCCGCAATAAACGTTTATCCCGGGCTAAAGGATTGGAACTCATAAATAAATATGACGGAAAATACCCACATAAGGCAGTTGCCGACTTTATAACATATTCCGGTTTAACCAAAGATGAAATAGACTCTGTTATTGATTCCTACACCAATACTGTTTTATTCAAAAAAAATCCGGATGGAACTTTCTGCAGGCAGACTGACGGAAGCCTGATTCGCAATTTCGAAATAAAGTAAAGTGGCAGCCGTAATAATTGATTATGGAATGGGCAATGTTGCCTCCGTTCAAAAAGCCTTAAACTTTTTGAATATTGAAAATGTTATTTCCAATAATTCCGACATAATTAATAAATCCGGATATATTATTTTACCCGGTGTGGGTTCTTTTAGCCAGGGGATGAATAACCTTAAAAAATATGGCCTGGTTGATTTGCTTACTGATCAGGTAATTAATAAAAAAAAACCTTTTTTGGGAATTTGTTTAGGAATGCAATTACTCGCTCAGAAAGGCTCGGAGCCTCATGAAACCAATGGCATGGGATGGATTAAAGGAGAAGTAATTAAAATTAATACAAAAGAAAAAAGAATTCCCCACCTAGGCTGGAATTCTGTTAATGTTATCAACTCCCGATATTTTTCTGATCTAACCAGTTTGGATTTTTATTTTATTCACAGTTACCATTTGAAAGTTAAAGATCCCGCTCTGGTCTCTTCCACAGTAAACTACGGAATTGATATTGTTTCAAGTGTACAAAAAGAAAATATTTTTGGCACACAATTTCATCCGGAGAAAAGCCAAAGTGCCGGACTACAGCTGTTAAAATCCTTTTTTGAAATCAATGCTTAAAATCAGAGTTATACCTGTACTCACCTTTAATGGAATTGGATTAGTTAAAACAAAACAATTTTCTAATCCAAGAATGCTTGGAAATCCAATACAAGCTGCTAAGGTATTTAATGCAAGGGGGGTGGATGAGTTGGTTTTCATTGACATATTGGCATCAAAGCAAAAGAGAAAGATTAACCTCCCGATTATTCAAGACGTAATCAAAGAATGCTATATGCCTGTAGGTATTGGCGGAGGGATAAGCGACCTCTGGGATATCAATGATCTACTCAGGATCGGAGCTGATAAAGTTATCGTCAAATCCAAAGCCCTTATCAATCCTGAATTTGTAAAAGAGGCCTCTGACTTTTTTGGAAGCCAATGTATCACCATTGCAGTTGACGCTAAAAAGCACGGAGATGGATATAAAATATATAATAACCTTGGAGTTGACATAGATGTTATTGATTTTGTAAGAATGGTTGAAGATTCAGGTGCCGGCGAATTAATTGTAAATGCCGTGGATAACGATGGAATGATGAATGGGTTCGATTGCCAACTTATTAGATTGGTTGAAACCGCATCAAAATTACCATTGATAGCATTGGGAGGCGGAGGCGATCTACATCATTATAAAGAGTTGTTTACCAATACCAATGTTGAAGCAGTCGGATCTTCCAGTATCTTTAGTTTCACTCAGTTTACACCGCTGGATATTAAAAAGGAATTGCAGGCAATCGGAAAACCCGTAAGATTATGTTGAACATTTTTTTTATTTCTATTTAATTAAAGGATTTGAACATTAAACCACAAATATTTTTCAGGGCAGATGGCTCACCTACTCTCGGATTGGGCCACCTGATGCGATGTTACTCTCTTTTTGAGATCATATCTGATCAATTCAAATGCAGCCTGATAACTAAAACAATCCCCGAAGTTTTAGCATTTCAATTTAATCAGCTTAACACCATAAAAATTACGGAGAGTATTGATGAAGATGAAGAAATAAAACAATTTTCTTCAATTATGAGAAAGGACGATATTGTGGTCCTTGATGGTTATCAATTCACAACTTCTTATCAAAAAAAGCTCAAAAAGCTCGAAGTGAAAGTGATATGCATTGATGATATTCATGCTTTTCATTTTTGTGCTGATGCAGTAATTAATCATGCCCCCGGAATTAAGCCGACCTCCTACTCTATTGAACCTTATACAAAATTATTCTTAGGCTTAGAATACGCAATACTCCGAAAGGACTTTTACATTGGAGTCAAATCTAGGGAGATAAACATATTCAATACATTTTTAATCAGTATGGGTGGAGCTGATGTTGAAAATAACTCCTTAAAAATTGCAAGGCAGTTAATAATGGCGATTCCCAATGCTAAGATCAATATAATTGTAGGAGCCGCAAATATGCATATTGAAACGATTAATACATTCATTAAAAACAATGGTCTGTTTAAACAAATTAGTATCAGTGTCAATCTTTCAGCTAATGAAATAATCAATATGATTGAGGTTTCCCATCTGATGATCTGTCCGGCCAGTACAACCTTGTACGAAGCCTGCGCAATTGGAATACCTGTCATTTCAGGAAAAACAGCCGACAATCAAACGGATATACTTACAGGATTTGACAATGCAGCAGCTATATTGAATATTGGAGATTTCAACGCTATTTCTGAAGTTGAATTGTATAATTTATTCTTAAATATCGAATCCATGAAACCTCTGTTTCAACAACACTATTCTAACCAGAAAAAACTCATCAATAAAAGAGCTCCTGAGCAAATATTAAATATATTCCGATCAATTTAAGAGGGCAAACCCGGAATATCCTGTTCACATTTTATAAGACTTTACATTATCTTTGATACGACATGCAATTACCGAATAAAGCATATAGTATATGAAAGCAGGCATATTAGCAAGTGGTTACCTCGGGTTGGTTTGTATTAAAGATCTTTACCATGATCATGACCTGGTATTTATTTGTACAGATAAAAACTCGACTGAAATTATAAAATATGCCAATACTAATAACATCCCTATTTTCATTGGTAATCCCAGAAATGGAAATGTTTCCGGATTTATATATGATAAGGTCATTGATATTTTAATCTCTGTAAATTACCTTTATCTGATTGAGAATGACCTGATACGCCTTCCACTCAAAATGGCCTTTAATATCCATGGTGCGCTTCTTCCCAAATACAGGGGAAGAGCTCCGCATATATGGGCAATAATAAACAACGAAAATGTGACCGGCATTTCCGCGCATTTGATCACAGCGGAATGTGATTCCGGTGATATTATTGAGCAGGTCACCATTCCAATTGGCCCTGACGATACCGGATATAATCTGATTGAAAAATTTGCCCGCAGATATCCTTTACTTATTAAAAAAATTATTTCAAAAATTAAACGTGGAACAGTAAAACCTGTACGTCAGGATATAACTAAAATCAGCTTTTTTGGTAAAAGAGTACCCGAGGATGGATTAATTAATTGGTCCTGGCAAAAAGAACGGCTGTATAATTGGGTCAGGGCCTTATCGGCCCCCTACCCCGGAGCATTTACCTATTACAATAAAACAAAAATAATTATTCACGCATCACGGCTTTCAGATTTGGGGTACATTTATGATATGGAGAATGGCCTTATACTTAAAGTAGGTAAAAACAGCTTGTTTGTAAAAACTACAAATGGGGTAATTGAACTTTATAAGATAGAGAATTTTAAAGCTCATTCTTTTAAATCCGGAAAAATTCTATCAAATGAATGTTGAAATAACCAAAGATATTAAACTAGGCACAAAGCTTATCGGAAGCAAACACCCCCCCTTTATTATTGCTGAAATGAGCGGGAACCATAATCATTCGCTCGAGAAAGCCTTATCAATAATTGATGCCGCGGCAGAATCCGGTGCGGATGCTATAAAACTTCAAACATATACCGCAGACACCTTAACTATAAAAGGAGCCTATACCATCTCTGATAAAAAATCGTTATGGTTTGGCAGAGAATTATATGATCTGTATAATGAGGCCTACACTCCGTGGGAATGGCATGAAGCTTTATTTAAAAGAGCAAAGGAACGGGGTATCCTATGTTTTAGCACGCCCTTTGATGAGTCTTCAGTCGACTTTCTGGAAAGTCTTGGAAACCCATTTTATAAAATTGCTTCATTTGAAAACAATTATCATCATTTGTTGTCAAAAGTCGCTAAAACAGGAAAACCTGTTATTATGTCTACCGGAATTACAACTTTAAGTGAATTATCCGAATCTGTAAGTGTGTTAAAGGAAAATGCCTGCACTGATTTAATTTTATTGAAATGTACCAGCAGTTATCCTGCATCACCGGAATCAAGCAACCTGAGAACTATTCCGGAAATGCAAAATAGATTTAGTTGTCCTATTGGCTTATCAGATCACACAATGGGAATTGGTGTGGCAGTAGCTGCAGTAGCATTAGGTGCCGTAGTTGTTGAAAAACATTTTACGTTAAGCAGGGCTGAAGGGGGCGTTGACAGTGCTTTCTCGCTGGAGCCGCATGAATTAAAACAACTTGTTGAAGAATCCAAAAGAGCATGGCTCTCAATTGGAAACGTAAGCTATGAAATAACTGAAGAAGAAAAAAAATCAATATCATTTAAAAGATCCATTTACATATCCGCCAATATTAAAAAAGGAGAAGTCATTAATCACAATAATATTCGGATCATACGCCCCGGATTTGGAATAGCACCTAAATTTTATGAACAGGTTCTTGACAAAACAGCCAAAGCAGATCTAAAAGCCGGTACACCACTTACATGGGACCTTATTACATAAGCATTATTTATTACTATACATGATAAAAAAATCATTAGCCATAATACCCGCAAGAGGAAAAAGCAAAAGGATTCCCCGTAAGAACATAAAAAATTTTATGGGGTCGCCTATTATTAAATATTCCATTGATGCAGCCCTTTTGTCAAATTGTTTTGATGAAGTTATGGTATCAACAGATGATATGGAAATTGCTGAGATAGCAAAAAAATCAGGAGCGAAAGTCCCGTTTATAAGATCTGAACAAAATTCAGATGACCATTCAACGACAGCAGATGTAATTCTTGAAGTATTGGAATGTTATCGAAAACTCAATAGTGAATTTACACATGTGTGCTGCATATACCCTACTGCCCCATTTGTTACTGCACAAAAACTTATTGAAGCACGTGAGCTTCTTTCGAACTCCGGTGCGGATTCGGTAATTCCGGTTACCATGTTCAGCTTCCCTATTTTCAGATCCATAAAGATCGAAGATGGAAAAATTAAAATGTTCTGGCCGGAATATATGAATTCAAGGTCTCAGGATCTTCCGAAAGCTTACCATGATTGCGGACAATTCTACTATTTAAACACTTTAAAATTTGAAAAAAGCAAAAAACTGTTTTCAGACAACTCCTTGCCAATGATTATTCCTGAGTCAGAAGTTCAGGACATTGACAATGAAGAAGACTGGAAAATAGCAGAGATAAAATATGAGTTATTCAAAAACAAACACAATGTATAAGGCTCTTGTTGTTGGTTGTGGCAATATCGGCGCGCTATATGATCTCGATAATGATTCTGTAAAAACCCATACGAAAGCATTCTCAAAAAACAAACTGATAGAACTATGGATATTTGATTCGGATAAAAAATTATCAAAAAAAATTGCAGAGAAATATAGTTGTCATATTTTAAATGAAATTACATCTGACGAGTTGAAAAAATTTGACCTGGTCAGCATTTGTGTTCCGACTAATTATCACATTCAATATTTGAATATTTTACTGAAAATTAATACCAAAATAATTATTTGTGAAAAACCTATATCATTAATTAAACAGGAATTGGATGATATTCAATCTGTATTTTTAGAATCAAAATCAAAAATAATTGTTAATTACATACGACGTTTCCAGCCGGTCTACATATATCTCAAAAATAATTACTCAAAGTATTTGAATACGGAAAGCCTTTCAGAAATATCAATAAAATATACAAGAGGATTTCTAAACAATGTTTCACACGCCTTTGACCTGATAGAGTTTTTATTTGATGAGGAAATAAATCTGTCAAAAATAAAAGTCATTGATAAAACATATGATGTATTCCTAAACGACCCTACACTAAGCTTAAAGGGCGAGCTTTACACAAAGCCCATTATTATAACCGGTATCCCTCATAGTAAGACTACCGTTTGGGAGATAGAATTATGTTTTACAGGTCATAAGATAAGTTTCAGCAATTCGGGAAATGATATTATTATTACATCTTTAAAAAACAGTGACTGTACAGAAATTTTTCATGCGACTGATTGTATCAAAGATTATATGCAACCAGTGATTGATGCGGCAGTTGACGCATTAAACAACAGGGTTAACACTTATTCAAATTTTGAAAACAGTTTATTATTAAATAAAAAAATGCTTGAATATATACAATAACCTATGAGCAAACTCGCAATAAAAGGAGGACAACCAGTACGGACCAAGCTATTCCCCGCCTATAACACCATTGGTGATGAGGAAAAAAAAACAGTTATGAAAGTACTGGACAGCGGAAACTTATCTCAGTTTTTAGGAGCATGGCATAAAGATTTTTTCGGAGGGCCTATGGTACAGGAATTTGAGCAATCATGGGCTTCAGCATTTGGAATAAAACATGCTATAAGTGTAAACTCTAACACATCTGGACTAATCGCAGCTATTGGTGCCTGTGGAATTCAACCGGGTGATGAGGTTATTGTTTCTCCTTATACTATGTCTGCCGGGGCAATAGCCCCATTAATCTATGGTGCTGTTCCTGTTTTTGCGGACGTTGACCCGGAGAATTTCGGACTAGATCCTAAAAGTATTGAACAGCGTATCACGTTAAGAACAAAAGCCATCCTGATGGTGCATATTTTCGGAAACCCATCTAAAATGGACGAGATCATGCAAATTGCCGGGAAATACAACCTTAAAGTAATTGAAGATTGCGCACAAGCACCAATGGCTAAATACAAAGACAAATTTGTGGGAACAATTGGAGATATTGGTGTTTTCAGCCTTAATTACCATAAGCATATCCACACAGGTGAAGGGGGTATACTTATTACAAATAATGATCGGATTGCAGAAAAACTTCTTCTAATCAGGAATCATGGTGAACAGGTTGTTGAAGCAAAAGGTACCTCTGACTTATTGAATACGCATGGCTTTAATTTCAGGATGACTGAAATAGAAGCTGCCATTGGAATAGAACAGTTAAAAAAGCTACCCAACTTATTAAATGAACGCATTGAAAATGCTGATTTTTTAGCCAAAGAGCTGAGAAAAATTAATGGACTTACCCCACCAATGATCGAATCATCAAGTAAACATGTTTATTATTTACAAGCTTATAAATTTGACAAAAAAGTTATTGGAATTCCCAGGAATACTTTCATTGATGCCATTAAAGCAGAACTGCCATCCGCAATACTTAGAGAAAACACCCCGTTGATAGCATATGGCTACGTTAAGCCTCTTTATCTTCAACCTATTTATCAACAACGAATGAGTAATTGCTCTTTTAATTGTCCTCGCTACACGGGAAAAGTAAATTATGATAAAGGTATTTGTCCGAATGCGGAAGAGTTGCATTATGAAAAATTATTCACGCATGAATTTATGCGTCCAGGAATGAGTAGAAATGATCTTCAGGATGTTGTAAATGCATTCAATAAGGTAGCAGAAAATTATAAAGATCTTTTATAGTGTTTAAACAATTTTATAATAGAAGAGGTATTTTCGTTTTTAGTGATCCGGGCGGAGCAAAAGGAGTACTTGCAGTAGCCTCAGGACTGAAACGTGAAGGGGAAACCGACCTCCACATATTTTCTGACCGGAACTATGACTTTTATGATGACTTTGGATTTAATGTAACCCATAGTGACTCGGACCTGATTCAGGAACAGATTGAAAAAATTAAACCCGACTATATTTTTACCGGTACGTCCTATACTTCAATTATTGAAATTGAGACGTTAAAAATTGCCACCGATAAGAAGATCAGGAGTTATGCGTTTGTGGATCACTGGACCAACATAAAAAAAAGGTTTATTCATCAGGAAAATATATATTATCCGGATGAACTATGGCTGATCGATCCCGAAGCTTCAAAAATTGCTTTGACTGAGGGTGTTCCTGAAGAAATAATTAAAATTACCGGCAATCCCTACCACGAATTCCTGAAGAGCTGGCATTCCCTCCTTTCAAAGAAAAACCTATCCGATATTTTGAGCTTAAAATTAACGGATAAAAATAAATTGATCCTTTACGTACCTGAACCATTCAGTAATGTCGGAGGAGTTGAAAAATACGGCTTTGATGAAACCACTATACTCAGGACATTACTGGAACTTTTTCAGAAAGATGTTCCTTCGGCTATTTTATTGGTAAAGCCGCATCCTAATCAAAAAGCAGAATTACTTAAGGAAGTTTTATCAAAATATGATCCACAAGGGGTAAATAGTAAAATAACAGATACATCACATACCAACAACCTCATTTATCATTCTGACCTGATTATTGGTATTTCCTCAAATATACTTATAGAAGCCCAAATCATAGGGAAGAACATCATACGTTATTGTCCAACGGGCTATTCAGATCCCTTGTATCACCTTAATATAGGCACAGTGGTCAATACTATAAATCAGGTGCATAAGGCAATAAGGGCTCAGTTTCCCGGCTAATTTCAAAAAATATTAGCTAATTTTACAATAAATAACATTATCATGTCTTTTTTGGTTGGAGCAAGGGTTTCATTATGCCCATTATCAATTAACGATCTTGAGGGAGGGTATTCCGAATGGATAAATTCACAGGAGAATGATTATTTTACTCAACATGCTCAATTTCCCCATACCAGGGAATCATTGGTGCAATATTTTAATCAAAAAAGTCAAAGTAAAAATGATTTATGGCTTGCCATTAAGCTTAATGAGAATAATAAACATATTGGTAATATTGAAATTGGCCAAATAGACTGGGTTCATAAAAGGGGAACTTATGCTATTTTACTTGGCGATCCTGAAGAATCGGGAAAAGGTTATGCATTTGAAGCATCAGAATTAATAATTGAACATGCATTTAACAAATTAAACCTTCATCGCATTCAACTTGGTGTGCATGAACATAATAGTGCAGCCATTAATCTTTATAAAAAAATTGGCTTTAAAGAAGAGGGTGTTTGGAGAGAGTATTTTCTTAGAAATGGG
>JAEUTS010000258.1 GCA_016787005.1 Bacteroidia bacterium | reverse complement strand
ATCAATTGTTGTTTTGCCGGTGACCATTTCTTGAATACCGTAAACTGTTTCTCCAAGCATGTTTAGTAGCTGTATAGTGTATGGTTCGACGATTGAAGATTCGATTGCGATGATAGCATTTGCAGGGTTGGGGTATATACTTAAACTCTTTTCATCATTTAATTCATTAACTCCGGTTACGCAAGCAACGACAGCAGTGGCAGTTCCTGTACACCCATTATTATCACTAACAGAAATGGAATATGTTCCACATGATAAACCGGTTATTGGGTTGCCTAAACTTCCATTGCTCCAACTATACGAAGCCAATGTTGACCCTCCAATAACGGAAAATGATGCGCTCCCATTGCTTTGACCATTGGTATCGGAAGTAGTTGTGATTGTTACTACAAGTTTAGGCGGCTCAGTAATAGTAACGCAACTGAACACACTACACCCCGCGGCATCTGTTACTGTTAAACAATAATTGCCGGGTTTTAATCCTGTAGCGCCATTGGCAGCCAGTGGGTCTGACCAGGAATAAGTCCCAGGAGGTACACCCCCTGTTACCGATGCAATTATTCTTCCATCATCACTTCCCCAACAATGCGAATCGTTTTTTGTCAAACTTACTTCAGGACAAGGAGGTTTCAGCGAAACAATATTTGTGGTTATTATTACAGTACGCCCGGAAGCATAAATTGTTAATGCTGTATAAGAAAAAAGAAATATGAGTAATTGTTTCATTTGCCTTATTTTAAATTATTTTTCGTAGCCATTATTATTTCACTAATGTCACATTCCCCTTCAATGTAACCACCCCATGAGTTTTCACACAAGTACCCCTCAAATAATAACTATACACCCCCACCTCAACCGGATTACCCTTCTTAGTTCCATCCCAACTATGTATGTTATCATATGTTTCAAACACAAGGTTCCCCCACCTGTCGTAAATGCCCAAGTAAATATTTGTTAAGCCATTACCCTCAATGGCAAGCACGTCATTTTTGCCATCGTTGTTGGGGGAAAATATATTGGGTATAAAAATTGTTTTCTCATCAAGGCACAGCGGGTTTACTTTTACTGTTACATCGCTGGTATCGGTGCAGCCGTTGGCGGCGGTTACGGTTAATGTATAAATAGTTGTGGTGGATGGCAGCGCTGCTGGGTTTTGGCAAGTATTACAGCTTAACGTGGCAGCCGGACTCCATAAATAACTTACACCTCCGCTGCCGTTTAATGTTATTTGCTCTCCCTCTGTTATTGTTGTTTCCGCGGCGCTTATAGATGCTGTTGGTGCGCTTATATTAATAAAAGTTACTCCAGATGTTGCTGTGCATCCCAAAGCATCTGCTATTGTTACAATATAATTTCCTGCCACTAAACCCGAAACCTGCATTTCGACAGGCTCAATGCTCGAATTACCATTACTCCAGGTAAATGTATATGGGCCTACAGCATTACTTATTTTTGCCGTTGCCGTGCCCGTTTCGCCGGGGCACAAATTTATTTTGGCTGCACTTATTGTTGCGCTTGGGTTGTTAACTTGTACCGTTACCGTATCTATACTTGTATTCCCACAATTGTACGTTAAGGTTAATGTATATGTTGTAGTGCTTATGGGTGAAGCTAACGGCTGTGGTATTACATTACTATTTAAACCTATTGTGGGCTGCCAGCTTACTTTTATACCTGTGGTGTCCAATATTGTTCCTATTTTAACACTTGCACCTTCGCAAATGCTTGCGTCATTGCCTGCGTTGGCTTTGCGTACAATTGGCTGCTCCGTTACGCTTACATCATCTAAAAAGTAATAAGCCATAGGCATGTTTGAGTTTTGATAGGGAGGAAAAGAATCTAATTTAGTGTGCAAATCATCACTGAAGTTGCCTATAGTTAAATATTGTTCTCCTCCCTTTGCATTGTAAACTCCACTTATTTTTACCCAGCTTGTAGTATCAACAATCGGTTTAGTCGAATCACTATTTATTTGTGGTTTGTATGTAAAATTAGAATAGTCGCTTCTACTTATGGCTGTATTTGATAAGTATGCTCCGATGGTTGAGACAGCATATGGCACAGAATTGGCCTTGTTAATATAAAAAGATACGAAATAATCTACACAAGGTTTTAAAATACTATCAAGTTTCACTTGTGCATATTCTCGGTAATCAGTATTACCAATAACAAATGGGGAAAACCCGATATATGCCACACCGGTTTTTGGATATTGAAACCCTAAAGAATTCGTCGGAGTTTGAAACTTTATATCAAGAACGCATGAGTTAAAATAATCTGGATGACCTAATGTTGGCATTTGCCATGGAATTGCTTTAGCAATTTGACTAAGACCAGTAGTTAACCCACTGCAATTCACATTCTCAAAACTTGGATTAGGAACTAAATTGATTTGTGAAATGCCCTTAGATGCCACAAGCAATAGAATTGATAAAATATTATATTTTAAAAAAGTGTTCAATGGCTAAGAATAAAATGACCATAACGTATTGCCATTTTTTATTTTACGATGCTCACATTTCCCTTCAACGTAACCAACCCATTTGTCTTCACACAAGTTCCTCTCAAATAATAACTATACACCCCCGCTTCAACCGGGCTCCCCTTTTTAGTTCCATCCCAACTGTGTGTGTTATCATACGCTTCAAACACAAGATTCCCCCATCTGTCATAAATGCCCCAGTAAATGTTTGTTAAACCATTACCTTCAATTGCAAGTACATCATTTTTACCATCGCTGTTGGGTGAAAACACGTTGGGTATAAAAATTGTTTT
>JAEUTS010000219.1 GCA_016787005.1 Bacteroidia bacterium | reverse complement strand
GGGTTTGGAATGATAATATTTATCTGTACAAATCTGTGCAATCAATGGCTATATTCTTAATTTTGATCATAATTTATTCAAATGGCTAAGGATTCCATCAAGCAAAATTTCATTGAAGCACAGCAAGTGCTGAATAAGTTTATCAGTGATGAGAAGAACTTTCAACTTGTTGAGGGGGCCGGACAACTTATTGTTCAAGCCATTAAAAGTGGCAATAAAGTAATTTCATGCGGAAACGGAGGTTCTATGTGCGATGCCATGCATTTTGCGGAAGAACTTAGCGGACGTTTTCGTAATGATCGTAAAGCCCTTCCCGCTATTTCCATATCCGATCCATCACATATTTCATGTGTGGGGAATGATTATGGATATGATAAGATTTTTTCCCGTTTTATTGAGGCTTTAGGGAATAAAGGCGATGTTCTTTTAGCGATCAGCTCAAGCGGTAACTCGCTTAATGTAGTTAACGCAATTGCCGCGGCAAAAGCTAATGGAATGAAAGTGATAGGCCTGACGGGGAAAGATGGCGGTAAAATGGCATCATTATGTGATATTGAAATACGTGCTCCGCACTCTGACTATGCTGACCGTGCACAGGAGATCCATATCAAGATCATCCATTCATTAATTCATTACATAGAGTTAAATCTGTAACCACAAAGATTGCTAGAAAATGGTAGTGACCTATATGTTTAAAGGTCACGGCTTTGTTATGATATATTATCTGCGGTGTTTGGGCTTAGCGGCTCCGGCCCCATGCCAGCCTTGCTGTTGAACACGCCTCCAACAAGAAGTTGTTGAGATAACTACCAAAGCAAGAAGTGTAAGGATTGTAATTTTTCTTATGGTTTTCATTGTCAGAAATTTAGTATGTACAATTGGAACAAATGTAAGAAAAAGACGAAGAAAATTGAAATCTGAAATAATTTTCAGCATGTTTACATGATATTAATTTTTATAGTTTTGGAGGAAAATCTATAGGGTTTAATTCATATTTAGTATTCTCATTCATGTTAGTTAAAACATTCGGAAGCGCGGTTCATGGGATCAGCGCCACAACGGTAACTGTTGAAGTGAATATTTCCCAGGGTGTTAATTTTCATATTGTCGGGTTGCCTGATAGTGCCGTTAAAGAGAGTCAGCAGCGTATCGATGCGGCACTTAAGAATCTGAACATAAAAATTCCGGGCAAAAAGATCACGGTGAATATGGCCCCGGCAGATATACGTAAAGAAGGCTCTGCTTATGATCTTACCATTGCTACGGGTATTCTTGCTGCCACTGAAAATATCAAAGCAGATCATTTGAGTGAATATATTATAATGGGTGAGCTGTCGTTGGATGGAGGCTTGCAGCCGATCAAGGGGGTGTTACCAATTGCCATTAAAGCAAAAGTTGAAGGGTTCAAAGGAATCATACTGCCTAAGCAAAATGACCGTGAAGCCGCTATTGTGAATGGTTTGGAAGTGTATGGCATCGAAAATATTAAACAACTGATCGGTTTTTTTAACGAAGAACTGGAACTGGAACGCACAGTAGTTAATATTGAGGAGGAATTTTACATGCGTTTAGCCGGAAGTGAGGCTGATTTTGCCGATGTAAAAGGACAGGAAAATATTAAACGTTCATTGGAGATTGCGGCCGCGGGAGGACATAATGTAATATTGATCGGTCCGCCCGGTGCAGGAAAAACCATGCTCGCGAAACGTTTGCCAACCATATTGCCGCCTCTTACAATTGATGAAGCGTTAGAGACCACCAAAATACATTCAGTGGCAGGAAAAATAAACAAGCACGCGGGTTTGGTTACTGCCAGACCATTCCGTTCACCGCACCATACCATTTCGGATGTGGCGCTTGTAGGCGGGGGAGGCACACCACAGCCCGGTGAAATTTCACTGGCACACAATGGTGTTTTGTTTTTAGACGAGTTGCCCGAATTCAAACGAACAGTGCTGGAGGTTATGCGCCAGCCGCTGGAAGACCGTATTATAAATGTATCGCGCGCAAAATTTTCAGTCGAATACCCTGCAAGTTTTATGTTGGTGGCCTCTATGAATCCTTGTCCTTGCGGGTATTACAACCATCCTGAAAAGGAATGTGTTTGCGGTCCGGGTATAGTGCAAAAATACTTAACTAAAATTTCGGGACCGCTGCTGGATCGGATCGACCTGCATGTGGAAGTTACACCTGTTTCATTCAAAGAACTTTCTACCGAGCGCATTTCGGAAAAAAGTGAGATGGTTCGTGAGCGTGTCATTAAAGCACGGCTGATACAACAAAACCGTTTCACTGAAATTGAAGACGTACATTGTAACGCACAAATGAGCTCAAAAATGCTTCGGACTTATTGTAACATTAATGAAGCGGGAAAACAACTGCTTGAAACAGCCATGGAAAAACTGGGTTTATCTGCCCGCGCATACGATCGTATTTTAAAAGTTGCCCGTACCATCGCTGACCTCGATGCGTCGGAAAATATTGAGACCAGCCATTTGGCTGAAGCTATTCAGTACAGGAGTTTGGATAGGGAAGGTTGGGCGGGGTAGTACCTTAGCGAGTGATTTTTGTTTTCGAAAACCTGAGCTGGTTTTGTATACTTAATATTCATTCTCTATATGATAATTGACCAAATCATTAATAGGTGAAGCTGTTAACTTTCCTATTTTCATGTTATGGGATCGGCCAATTTCACTTAAAACATCTTTAAAAATAAAGCCAACAGAGCCAACGCAGTTAAAGCTCAGCTTTTCGTACCCTGGGTACCTGCTTACTAAATTTTCAAAAAAATCTACAAAAGATTCTTTTACTATTTTTTGGATATGGGGATGTTGTTTGTTTTCATCGGCAAACTTACAAAAGCCGGCCAGGAATCGGTTGGGAAGAGGTTTATTATAGAGCGAATCTAAAATGTCAGCGTAAGTGAGTCGATATTTCTCATCAAACTTTTGTTGTAATTCTGTTGGCAAATAGCCCCGCAAAAAATCACGTACAATTTTTTTTCCGATGTAGCAGCCGCTGCCTTCGTCGCCCAGTAAATAGCCAAGTGAGTCGATGTTTTTTTCAATACCTTTCCCATCATAAATGCAGGTGTTAGAGCCGGTGCCGATGATCGCAGCAAATCCACGGCTGTTTCCAAGAAGGGCACGGGCGGCAGCCAGCATGTCGTGGTTGACAAAAACTTCTGCATTTATAAAACATTTCGATAATGCGTTAAATAAAATGGCGGCTTTTTGGGGTGTTGAGCAGCCGGCGCCATAGAAAAAAATTTTTTTTATTGATCCCGCATCAAGTTGAGGAAGCAGAGTTTGAGAAAGGGAATCGCAGATCTTTTCAGTAGTAATGAAATAAGGATTATAGCCAATGGTATTGTATCGCGATTGTTTTTTTCCTTTATCGATCAGGACCCAATCTGTTTTTGTTGAACCACTATCAGCAATTAATAGCATTTAAATAGATATTATGTTGCTTTCAATCTGTTATAAAATGATTATAAATATAACTTTTTATTAATAGTTAGTTTTAGCAATCTTTTCTTTTTTACATTTACTTCTACACTCATGAGCTTCGTAGTACTCAGTAACAACTAATCCATCATCTATGGACAACTCTTCTTCAAATAGATCTCTTTATACTCTAATCTCTGTTTTCTTTTTCTGGGGCTTTGTAGCTGCTTCGAATACCGTGTTGATCGGTATATTCAAGAAAAATTTTGATCTGTCGCAGTTCCAGGCACAG
>JAEUTS010000085.1 GCA_016787005.1 Bacteroidia bacterium | reverse complement strand
AGGAAAGTGCTTACGAATGGTTATGTGAGCCCGGACATACAATTGAAAAGCCAATACCATCACTATTTACATTCAACATTCCTGAGAAAAAATTAACTGAGCTGATGGGACTTTCGGTTCCTCAGGCACGGATAAGAATTGCGAATACCAAACTGGAATCCATTGGACCAATATTAATAACTCATTGGGGGTTGAGCGGTCCTGCTGTTTTAAAACTATCGGCCTGGGGAGCAAAACTATTGAACGAACTGAATTACAATTTCACTATCCGCATTAACTGGCTTCCAAAACTGAACGAAGAAAAATTACGAATTGAATTGGACAACATAAGTAAAGAACATATCGCAAAAAAAATATTTAACACCAAACCATTTGATCTGCCCAAACGTCTTTGGGAATACCTTCTTAATAAAGCAGAAGTAAACTATGAACTCCGCTGGGCCGATATGCCTAAAAAGAAGCTGAACATCCTGGTAAATTTGCTGATCAATGACGAATATAAAGTTGCGGGCAAAACAACTTTCAAAGAAGAGTTTGTTACCTGTGGCGGTATTAACTTAAAGGAAGTTGATTTTAAAACCATGCAAAGCATCAAAGTGCCGAACTTGTATTTTGCGGGTGAAGTCCTTAATATTGACGCGCTAACCGGAGGTTTTAATTTTCAAAATGCCTGGACAACCGGTTGGCTGGCTGCTCAGGACATCAGCAGGAAGTAAGAACACAAAAAAAGAAGTAAAAAAATGAAATTACGATTAAAAAAAATAAAAGAACCGGAACAGACCGGCAACGACCTTGGTTTTGGCGCAAAAGACGGGGGCCGCGGCCTTAATAAGGATGGCAGCTTCAATGTGATCCGTAAGGGAATGCCATTTCTGAATTCATTTGAAACATATCATACATTGATATCTATATCATGGACCAAATTTACGCTCATTGTAATTTCCTTTTACATTGTTATCAATTTGATCTTCGCCTCCCTTTTCACTCTTATCGGCATTGAAAACCTGGCAGGCGTTATGAGTACTACAACTTCAGATAAATTTTTAGAGGCATTTTTCTTTAGTACCCAAACCTTAACAACAGTCGGGTATGGCCGTATAAGCCCCGTAAGTCATTTAGCCAGTACAATTGCCGCTATTGAGTCGATGCTGGGACTGCTTGGTTTCGCCCTGGCAACAGGTTTGCTCTATGGACGGTTTTCCAGGCCGAATGCTCATATTAAATACAGCGAGAACGCAGTTATGGCTCCTTATAAAAAGGGCAGCGGCTTTATGTTCCGATTGGTGAATGAGCGAAAAAATCAGCTCATTGAAGTAGAAGCAGGCCTGACACTTTCGATGCGGAATGCGGAAAATCCTAAACTTCGCAAATTCTATAATTTAAAATTAGAAATTACCAAGATTAATTTTTTCCCTTTAAGCTGGACGATTGTACATCCTGTTGATGAAAACAGTCCGTTATTTGGATTGTCAGAAAGTGAATTGGAAGAAACCGGGGCGGAGTTCATTGTATTGATCAAAGCTTTTGATGACACTTTCTCCCAAACTATTTATTCAAGAAGCTCCTATAAATTCAATGAAATTGTATGGGGCGCCAGATTTGTGCCTATGATCGAGTATACCCCAAATGGCACAGTACTTGATCTTACGAAGATTAATGAATACGAAAAAGCGGAGCTGCCAATTCTTGAGCCGGAAGCAAAAAGAGAGACCGTCCAGTCTTAAACTGACAGGTGGGTGAAAGCTAAGTGCTTTTTAAAATAATTTCTCAGTAGTTAGCGAAAAAATCGGAAGTCTTCATTTTTTCACCCCCAAAAGTCACCTCACTTATTCCATTTGAAACAAATAGGCGGTTCAGGACACTAAAATCAACCTTATTGTTTTTGAAAGTAACAACACATTCACGATCACCATTGGATTGATATCTTCCAACTGTCATTGTAAATGTATCGGCATAGAAATGCAATGTTTTATCAAAGGCATCCAAAGCCGGTCCATCGGGCAGATCAAACATATGCAACACAATACTATTAGCCTGTTTTGCTTCCCGCAGAGTTTCCTTACTGTATTTAAACTCAGCGCGTATAGGTAATTCTGATGGATTAGATGGAGTCTCTGCCGAAGTAGTTGAACCATTTATTGTATTATTATTTACCGGGCCAGCATTAGCCTGGGCAAATAAAGTACATGCTGTTACAAATCCAAAAGCACTTAATAATATCCGTTTCATCTGTATATAATTTTATAAGTTCATAATTGTCAGATGGAAAACGCCATCTGCGTTTTATTCATTTCGGTTGGTCACGCCATTGGCGTGATGGCTATTTCATGGATAAGTAATTTTAGTTTTTAAAGTCAAATAATACCTGTTGGCTGACAGGAATGCGCCACATTTATACTGTTATGCATACTAAAAAAA
>JAEUTS010000156.1 GCA_016787005.1 Bacteroidia bacterium | reverse complement strand
AGTGGAAGTACGACTGAGTAATTTAATGGCCTTCGATGCGAAGTTAATCGGAACATGGGGGTGCAGAGCAGAATTATATCCTAAAGTTCTTGACTTAATTGAAAGCGGGAAGCTTGAAATTTCCGGATTTGTTCAGACATTCCCCATGTCGAAAATTAACGAAGTATTTAAAAACACTTTCGAGCATAAGTACAACAAGCGTTCTGTTTTAGTCCCTGATTTTAACTAAAAATACATACAATGGAAAATTTAAAAAATCATAACCTTGTTGATGTAAATTACAAGGAAATAATTTTTGAAAAAAGGGCTTGCCTGGATCATGACGGAAGACCTGTAAAAGATTTATACAATGCATGGATAGTTCTGAATAATCCTAAGCAATTCAATTCGTATACTACGCAGGCCGTAAAAGAAATAATTCTTGCATTCGGAGCGGCTTCAAATGACAGAAGTGTGGTTGCAGTAGTATTTACATCCGTTGGCGACAAAGCCTTTTGCACAGGAGGAAATACAAAAGAATACGCAGAATATTATTCAGGAAATCCTCAGGAATATTCACAGTACATGCGCCTTTTTAATGATATGGTAAGCGCTATTTTAAAATGTGAGAAGCCCGTTATATGTCGCGTAAACGGAATGCGTATAGGTGGTGGACAGGAGATTGGAATGGCCTGCGATTTTAGTATTGCGAGTGACATGGCCCGATTCGGGCAGGCCGGACCCAAGCATGGAAGTGCTCCTATAGGGGGTGCAACTGATTTTCTCCCTCTGTTTATCGGCGTGGAACGCGCAATGGTGTCGCTTACCTTATGTGATCCCTGGAGCGCGCATCAGGCATATTATTATGGAGTTATTAGTGAAATAGTGCCTGTACTTAAGCATAACGGAAATTTTATATCGAATCCAATGGTGGTGACAGACAGAATAATTGATGAATTTGGACGGATTGTTTTTGGCATTCCCAAAACAGGCGATGCTTTGAAAGCAGCAAAAGAAATTATAGCGGCTTCAGAAGTAGACTTAAGTTTACTCGATTTAGCTGTAAATAAACTCATTGCTAAACTATTAAATACATTCCCTAATTGTACAAATAAAACTATTTCAGAAGTACGCAAATTCAAATTGGAGCATTGGGACAAAAATAAGGAAAGTAGCAGAGAATGGCTTGCATTAAATATGATGACCGAAGCAAAAGCCGGTTTCAGGGCATTTAATGATGGGCCTAAAGAAAATCGCGAAGTTGATTTCATTAAACTCAGACAATTGCTTGCCAATGGATATGAATGGAATGAAGAATTACATAGAACAATTTCACCTCAATATCAAAAAATAAATTCCTGAACATGAAAAAAGTAAAAATTAATTATACGAACGGCCAATCTGTTGCACGGCTAATTCTGGACGACGGAAAAGGAAATGTACTTGACCATATTATGATGGAAGAGTTAAAAGATTTACTGATTACTTTTAAAAATAACTACCAGCTAAAGCTGATCACGATTGAAGGAGCAGGAAAGCATTTCTCATTTGGCGCAAGTGTTGAAGAACATAAAAAAGAATTTGCTACAACAATGATCCGCGAGTTTCATCAATTGTTTTACATGATCCGCGATCTGGCAATTCCTATTGCCGCAAAAATAAGCGGAAGCTGCCTTGGAGGCGGTCTTGAACTTGCTCTTATGTGCAATTTTATGTTTGCAGACAAGACGGCCAGGCTTGGACAGCCGGAAATTTCACTCGGAGTTTTCCCACCCCCAGCTTCAATACTTCTACCGGAGAAAATAGGGCTGGCAAAGGCTGAAGATCTGTTGATTACCGGAAGAACTATTACAGCGGATGAAGCAAAATCAATAGGGCTTATAAATGAACTATACGATACAAGAAAAATAATGGATGCTGGCTTTGAAAGATGGATAGAAACACATATTCTTCCTAAAAGTGCTTCATCTCTTCGTTTCGCGGTAAAAGCAGCCAGAACTAAGTTCAATCATGTTATCAGCAATTTCTTGCCACAACTGGAATCATTATATGCAAATCAACTGATGCAAACGCATGATGCCAATGAAGGCATTAATTCATTTTTGGAGAAGAGAAAACCGGTTTGGAGCAATAATTAAATTATTTCATTATGAAAACTATTAAAACAGTTGGTGTAGTTGGCGCAGGAACTATGGGTTCCGCCCTTGCACAAAAGTTCATACAGGAAGGATTCAAAGTAATTCTTGCCGATCGCGCTATGAATTTTGCTGAAAAAGGATTAGAAATGATCAGGAGTTCGCTTAATCAGGGCTTGCGGAAATATATTTTTACATATGAACAATCAAGTGAATATTTGTCCAATTTAAAAATTACAGATACCCTTACTGATTTAAAAGAATGCGATTTAATTGTTGAAGCTATTTATGAAAATTTTAAAGCTAAAACAACATTATTTAAAGAGCTTTCCTCAATGGTTTCTTCCGACGCAATTCTCGCGACCAACACATCTTCATTTTCAGTCACTGAATTATCCACTGCTGTAAGTCACCCTGAAAGATTTATAGGCCTGCATTACTTTTACCATGCAGCCAAAAATCGGTTGGTTGAAATTATTCCGAGCGAAAAAACGGCTGAAAAAACTATCCAAACGGCATATCAATTTTCCATTCGTTCAGGTAAAGATCCAATATATAGCCGGGATGCTTATGGATTTGTAGTTAACAGGTTTTTTGTTCCGTGGCTGAACGAAGCTGTGCGCTTGTACGAAGAAAATGTAGCATCGATAGAGCAAATCGAAACTGTTTGTAAAGAGGTTTTTGGAATAACAATGGGTCCATTTGAATTGATGAATGTGACCGGAAT
>JAEUTS010000148.1 GCA_016787005.1 Bacteroidia bacterium | reverse complement strand
AAATCAAAGGTTTGGAAATAAATCAGCAGCATAATCCAATAACCTGCGAATATTGGAATGAAAATTTTAGTGGAAAAGTAAGCGTATTTTTTTCGCCTGTGGCTCCTGTAAACAGGAATAATATTAATGACCAGCAAAATAAAAAATACAAGTAAATTGAATTTGGTAAATATCATTTGATGACAATGAGATCACAAAGATATGATCTTCCTAATTCGTTTAATAAAAAAGCTCCCTGCATTTGGCAGGGAGCTTTAAACTGCATAGTTGATCAGGCTTTTGCCTTTTTCTTTTGTCCATTTTTCTGAGGATTCCTGAAAACAACCTGGTTGTCGAATACATCAAGTAGTATTTCAGAGTCTTTTTGCACACTTCCGCTGAGTATTTGTTTGGATAATTCATTGAGAATATATTTTTGAATTACACGCTTCACCGGTCGTGCACCAAATTGGGGATCATAGCCTGTATTGGCAATCCATTCAAATGCATACTCTGTGGCATTAATTTTAATATTGCTTTCTGCCAGCATTTTCTGTACTCCCTGGAATTGGAGCTGAACAATATTGCGAACATCAGATTGGGTCAACGGAGCAAACATTATTATTTCATCAATACGATTCAGAAATTCCGGACGAATGGTGTTTTTTAATAACTCGAACACTTCCGTTTTGTTTTTTTTCATTATGTCTTCTCTGTTTTTCTCATTCATTTTCTCTGAATTGGCCTGGATGATATGTGAGCCAAGGTTAGATGTCATTATAATAATTGTATTCTTAAAGTTGACCACGCGTCCTTTGTTGTCGGTAAGACGACCATCATCCAACACCTGCAGTAATACATTAAATACATCAGGGTGTGCTTTTTCAATTTCATCAAGCAATATGACTGAATAGGGTTTTCTTCGAACAGCCTCTGTCAATTGTCCCCCTTCATCATACCCTACATATCCCGGAGGAGCGCCTACTAAACGGCTTACGGCATGTCGCTCCTGGTATTCGCTCATATCAATTCGCGTCATTGAACTTTCATTATTGAAAAGGAATTCAGCTAAGGCTTTTGCCAGTTCGGTCTTACCAACTCCTGTAGTACCAAGAAATATAAAAGAACCGATAGGGCGTTTAATATCATGTAAACCGGCCCGGCTTCTGCGTATAGCATCGGCAATAGCTCCGATAGCTTCATCTTGCCCTACCACCCGTTTATGCAGGTCATCTTCCAGATGCAATAATTTTTCCCGTTCACTTTGAAGCATGCGGCTCACAGGAATACCGGTCCAGCGGGAAATAACCCCGGCTATATCTTCACTGTCAACTTCCTCTTTAACAAGTTGAGAACCTTTTGATTTCATTTCATCAAGCTTAGCCTGAAACTCCTCAACTTTTTTCTCCGCATCTTTAATCTTGCCGTACCGGATCTCCGCAACCTTTCCATAATCACCGGAACGCTCCGCCTGTTCCGCCTCAAACTTAAATTGTTCGATCTGCGCTTTTATTTTCTGTATTCCGTCAATAACATCCTTTTCACTTTGCCATTGCGCACGCAGATCAGCACGTTTGTCGCTTAGTTCAGCAATTTCTTTGTTAAGCCCTTCGAGTTTACTTTTATCATTTTCCCTTTTTATTGCTTCACGTTCAATTTCAAGCTGCCGTATCTTTCGCTCAGCTTCATCAAGCTCTACCGGCATGGAATTAATCTCCATACGAAGCTTGGAAGCTGCCTCATCAATAAGGTCTATCGCTTTATCGGGCAAGAATCTGTCATTTATGTATCGCTGCGAAAGTTCAACCGCAGAAATGATAGCTTCGTCTTTTATACGCACTTTATGATGCGCTTCGTATTTTTCTTTTATCCCGCGAAGTATAGATACCGCATCTTCGACTGTAGGCTCATCAACCATAACTTTTTGAAAGCGCCTTTCTAAAGCTTTGTCCTTTTCGAAATATTTTTGAAATTCATTTAATGTAGTTGCACCTATTGCCCTTAACTCACCTCTGGCAAGTGCAGGTTTTAAAATATTGGCGGCATCCATTGCTCCTTCGCCGCCACCAGCCCCGATAAGTGTATGAATCTCATCAATAAAAAGCACAATATCCCCATCACTGCTGATCACTTCCTTTACAACAGCTTTCAGGCGTTCTTCAAATTCTCCTTTATACTTTGCTCCGGCAATAAGCGCTCCCATATCAAGGGAATAGATCTGCTTGGTTTTCAGGTTTTCGGGGACATCACCATTTATTATCCGGTGAGCCAACCCTTCAGCGATAGCCGTTTTTCCCACACCGGGTTCACCAACCAATATTGGGTTGTTTTTTGTTCTGCGTGAAAGTATTTGAAGTACTCTGCGTATTTCTTCATCTCTACCGATTACAGGATCTAGTTTTCCGCTTCTCGCACGCTCATTCAGATTAATGGCGTACTTATTCAATGCGTTATAACTTTCTTCCGCGCTGCTGCTTGTTACTTTCGAGCCTTTGCGAAGATCAATAATCGCCGCCTTCAGCTCTTTCTCAGTAACTCCGCTGTCTTTCAATAACTGAGAAATAGTATCTTTTGCAGATAATATTCCAAGTAACAGATGTTCAATTGAAACGTACTCATCATTAAACTCCTTTAATAGCGAGCTTGCTTTTGTTAACGCGGCATTGGCTGAATTTGATAAATAAACATTTCCTCCCGATACTTTGGGATAGGATTCAACAATCTTGTCCAATGCCTTTAGTAAAACACCGGTATTAATATTTAATTTTTTAAGTAAGAATGGAGTTACATTCTCATCAACATTGAAAATGCCCTTCAATACATGGCCATTTTCTATTGCCTGATTGTTATTTATGGTGGCCAGGTTTTGTGCTTCCTGCACTGCTTCCTGCGATTTTATCGTAAAATTATTCAGGTTCATTTTTGTTCTGTTTTTCCTGTAAAGATGCAAAGTTCATTCCATTGAAAGAAAATGATATATATCAGGATTAATTGAACCAAATCGGCGGAAATAATGACTAATTGACACAGTGTAGTGACTTATTTTCCGAAATTTGCTTAAATTCAATATTGTATGAAACCATCCAGGTTCATTTTGTTTAGTATTGTGATAATGGGAGTTATACCCATTTATTCTGTTGGAAAAGATTTATCACTCGTTGAGGTTGTTAGGATGAACGATGATACAAATAAAGTCGAAAGTTTGATCAGAATTGCCACAGATTATATTGATGCAGGTTCTGATTCCAGTAAGATTTCTGCTGAAAGCGCACTGAAACTGTCATTGAAGTTAAATTATGTTAAGGGAATAGGCAGGGCACATTCTGTTTTGGGAGCGTACTATTACTCAATTGGAAATTTTCCCGAGTCTAAAACTCATTTGAATATAGCTTTACCTTTAAGTATAAAGATTAATGATTGGAGTTTTGTAGCCAATAATTACAGACGATTAGGGAACTGGCACCTTGAACAGCAATTGTATAACAATGCCATGGGATTTTATCTTCGTTCTGATTCAGTTTATGAAAAACACAATTCGCCCGAGCGCTATTATACATGCTATCAGATGGCAAGCGCATATGAATCAAATGGGGAGTATCTGCTGGCAAAAAATATGCTTTAATGGCTGAAAAGTTTGCAACTATTACAAATGATAGCCTTGGCAATCTTCAGGGTGTATATAACCTGCTGGGAATTATTTGTGCTAACAATAGTGAAGGAGACTTAGCAATCCATTATTATTCAAAAGCATTAAAGTATTCGGAGCTGTTGAGATCTGATCAGCTAAAAGCAAATGTCCT
>JAEUTS010000141.1 GCA_016787005.1 Bacteroidia bacterium | reverse complement strand
GATACACAATACCGCACTCAACCATGTATTCGCAAAAGAGATAGAAAGCCTTGACGAACAATCCAAAGAGTTACTCAACAAAGTACTTTCCTACGTCGAAAAAAAATACATCAGTGTTCCCATGAAAATGGCGAAAGACATCCTCACTGAAGAAATTAAAAATTAATTAACTCTTTTATCCCTTGTCCCCCGCCCCCCGTCTCTCGTCCCTCACAATAGGTTCCCGCGGAAGCGATCTCGCACTATGGCAAGCTAATTTCATTCAAAAAAAACTGAAAGATATCGGCCTTGACGCCGGAATAAAAATTATAAAAACCCAGGGCGATAAAATACAGGACCTGAGCCTCGACAAACTGGAAGGCAAAGGCTTTTTTACCAAAGAAATTGAAGACGCTTTACTTGCGGGAGAAATTGATCTTGCAGTACACTCCCATAAAGACCTGCCTACAGAAAATCCCAAAGGATTGATCATTGCCGCCGTATCATACCGTGAAGATCCATCGGAATTAATATTGGTACATAAAAGCGCGGTGGATGAACGGATGAAATACGGTTTCAAAAAAAACGCCAAAGTAGGCACTTCGTCCGCGCGCCGTAAATCACAATTGCTGGCTTTCAGGGAAGATATTACTTTGCTTGATCTCAGGGGTAACGTACCTACGCGAATTCAAAAGCTGCGTGACAAACAATACGATGCCATAATGCTCGCCGCTGCAGGTGTTGAGCGCCTGGGCATTGACCTGTCAGAATTTTATTCCGAAAAAATAAACCCAAAAGAATTTATTCCGGCACCGGCACAAGGTGTGCTGGCGCTTCAGATACGTGAAGCAAACAAGGAACTTTATCAATTGCTGCAGAAGCTGAATGAAGCCGAAGTGCGCGCAACAACAGGTGTTGAACGCAGGATCCTGAACCTGTTTGACGGGGGCTGCCAGTTACCATTGGGTGCTTACTGCGAAAAGGATGAAGACGTAGATGGCGAACCTGTATTCAAAGTCTGGGCTTCCAAAGCTGAGGGCTGGAATAATTTTCCAAAACAAATTTATTTTGAATCAAGGAAAGCGGAAGGCCTGGCTGAAAAAATAGTCAGAAAACTAAATGAGTTGAAACCCGCATCTGTATTCATTACCAGGGACCCAAAGAAGTATGATTATTTCCAGAAAGCATTAATTGCAAATGGATTTCAAGTACAGGCCCGTTCACTCATTGAAATAAAACAAATTGCAATCCGCAAATTACCTAAGACAGACTGGGTGTTTTTTTCCAGCAAAAATGCAGTGAAACATTTTTTTGAACAGCAACCGCAATTAGAACAGGTAAAGTTCGCGGCAGTTGGCAAAAGCACTTCAGAAGAACTAAGGAAATTCGGCAAAAAAGCTGAATTTATAGGCTATTCGACAGATACGCGTCTAACAGGTAAACAATTTGCGTCGGTTGTTGGCAGTAAAACCGTATTGTTCCCGCAGGCAAAAGGAAGTATGAAAACCATTCAGCAGCAATTCAAAGCCGGGCAAGTGATTGATATGGTTGTTTATGAAACAATAAAAAACAGCATTGACGACCTGGAATTATCGGAAATAGTGGTATTTACAAGTCCATCGAACGTGGAAGCCTATTTTGAAAAATATAAAATTTCTCCTACGCAAAAAACGGTTGCAATGGGGGATGCGACAGCTAATGCTTTGCGTAAAATGGGAGTAAAAGCCAATGCGATGCCCCCTGCTTTTGATGATCTGGGATTGGTTCAGGCAGTGATGAGTGTGTAGCCCCATCCCGACCTCCCCAAAAGGGGAAGGAGAATAAATATTTTAATGCCATGATAAATAGACCACGAAGAACCCGTAAAACACCTATCATCCGTGAGATGGTGTCTGAAACACGTTTATCAAAGAATATGTTCATTTACCCCTATTTTGTGAGACCCGGTAAAAAACAAATAAATCCCATTACGGCTATGCCCGGCATCAGCCACTTTTCGGTTGATGAGTTGATCAAAGATGCTGAGCAAGGCTTAAAACACGGCATTAACAAAGTGCTAGTGTTTGGTGTGGGTGAAGAAAAAACGAAAGACGCGGGTTCATCCTTCAGCAAAAATTCAATTGTAACGAAAGCAGTGACTGAACTGAAAAAACAATTCGGCGATGACCTGTATGTGATAACTGATGTATGTGTATGCGCTTATACAACTCATGGACATTGCGGTATACTGCATGATGATTATGTACATAATGATGAGTCGGTGGAAGTACTGGCTAAAATGGCA
>JAEUTS010000132.1 GCA_016787005.1 Bacteroidia bacterium | reverse complement strand
TCATGCAGGGTTAATGGTCGGCACTTTATTTGCCAATAAATACACGGCGAATCTGTATGATGGCTATGGTTACGATATAAACAGCGTCAAAAATGATTTCGCGAATAGCTGGATGTACCGAAAAATAATCATTGAATACGGGGGCGGTAATGGCCAGCCCGACAGGATCGCGCAATCATTGAACGTGAATCACCCCGACTGGAGTTTTAGTGAAAGTGATATGCCGGTAAATGTACGTTACAACCTTGCTTTAATGGTGGGGGCTCAAACACGTTACTGCTTCAATAACAGGGACGCGATCATATTAAATGTAAATGCCTCCAAACTTACAGTAAGCGGAGACTTTACGCTCACATTAACAACACCAAATATTAATCCCACAACACCCGGCTATATCAATTACAAAACATTTTCAATAATAGGCGCTGAACAACGCCTTATGTTTCAACTGGGGTACCAGCGAATTTTGGGCGAAGAGGAGAACCCACTTAATGTTTTTGTTGAGGGAGGCGCGGTTGTTTCAATGGCAAAATTTGACAAAAATCAGATTATAATTAATTCCCTTCAGATAGAATTAACGACATTTTACAATAATATAGGCTACGTAACTTACCGGGCTAAAAACCTTACCGGGGTTGGATTTGGCGCCTTCGCCGGACTTGGCATTAACCTTAACGCCACAGCAAAATGGACCCTGCAATTACTTTATAATCCTTCTTACGAAAATATTAAGATCGGTGCCGATCCAAAGCTCACATTACAGCATGTTGCGGGACTGAGAGCATACTATAACCTTTAGATCAGGATACAATCGATTCACGCTTTCGCTTAATGTCAGGAAAAAAAACTGTTATCCGTATATTCATTGCAGCAGCTATCCTTTCTGCAGGCTACTTCCTTGGCCCTAAACCAAACGATCCAGAACTGGATAACCAATTACAAAAACTCAACCTGGAACCCAGAATGGTTGAGCAAAACATAATAGCACGGGAAGCGCTTACCAAAAATATAAAAGCGGATAATGCATCGCGGATTATTTGGAACGACAGCATTAAAAAAGACAAAACGCCCTATTGCATAGTTTACCTGCATGGATTTTCTGCAAGTCCCGAAGAAGGCCATCCCGTACACCGCGACATAGCCCGTAAGTTTGGTTGCAATCTGTACCTGCCCCGGTTATATGCTCATGGACTTAAAGAACAGGAACCATTGCTCGAACTTGATGAAAAAAAATACCTGGCCTCCGCTAAAGAAGCGGTTGCCGAAGCCAAATGCCTGGGCGAAAAAGTCATTATTATGGGAACTTCAACCGGATGTACATTTGCGTTATATATCGCTTCAGGCAACCCTGATATCGCCGGATTGATTCTATACTCCCCGAATATTGACCTGCGCGACACCCGGTCATTCCTCCTAACACGTCCCTGGGGATTACAAATAGCGAGAATGATTGTAGGGGGAAACTATTACACATTTCCGGGTCCTGCGAGTGCCGAAAAATACTGGAACATGAAATACAGGATTGAGGCAATTGTGTGCTTGAAAAATATATTGGAACATACAATGACAAAGGATGTCTTTAACAAAATTAAACAGCCTGTATTAATGTGTTATTATTATAAAAATGAAAAAGAGCAGGACAATGTTGTTTCAGTTCCGGCAATGCTTGACATGTTTGACCAATTAGGGACCCTTAACACCATGAAGAGAAAAATAGCTTTACCGGACGCACGGGCACATGCCCTGGCTTCGGGTCTATGGAGCAATAGCATTGCGGATGTTGAACGTGAAACAACAGATTTCCTTGAAGAAACCCTGAAAATGAAAATTTGGAAGTAACTTCCGGCGATCATTACACTGCTCTGTATCCGTATCAAAGTGCAGGGAGCACAAGTGTGAAATAAAAAAATTATGAATAGCTTTACGTATATCACTAATAATATTTCAAAATGAAATTCACCGCCAGACAAATCGCAGATCTTCTTAAAGGACAGATTGAAGGAAACGAAACTGCAGAAATAAATAAATTATCAAAGATAGAAGAAGGAGAGCCCGGCTCCATTTCGTTCCTGGCCAACCCTTTATACACGCAGTACCTTTATACAAGTAAGGCCACATTAATAATTGTCAATAAAGATCTTGTCTTAACGGCTCCTGTTGCCGCCACACTTATACGGGTTGACAGCGCTGAAAATGCATTTGCCAAATTACTGGAAATGTATAACCAGATCAAACTCAACAAAACCGGAATATCTAAAATGGCCTTCATTTCTGAAAGCGCTAAAGTGGGCAACAATATTTACGCGGGTGAGTTTGCCGTTATCGGAGAGAACGCGCGGATAGGAAATAATGTAAAAATATATCCCCAGGTATATATTGGTGACAATGCAGTAATTGGCGACAATACAACCCTGTTTGCGGGTGTAAAAATATATTCGGATTGTATTATTGGGAAAAACTGTATTATTCATTCAGGAGCAGTGATCGGAAGTGATGGGTTCAGGTTTGCTCCCCAGAACGACAATAAAAAAATTCCGCAAATTGGAAATGTTATCATTGAAGATGATGTAGAGATTGGCGCCAATTGTGCAATTGACAGGGCAACACTCGGCTCAACCATATTACGCAAAGGAGTGAAATTCGACAACCTGATTCACATTGCGCACAATGTTGAAATTGGTGAAAACACTTACATTGCCGCTCACGGTGTAGTTGCCGGCTCCACTAAGATAGGAAAGAACTGTATGTTCAGTGGACAGGTGGGAGTTGTTGGTCATTTACAGATCGCAGATAACACAATGCTTGCAGCACAGGCGGGTATTTCGAAAAGCATAACACGGCCTGGACAAACATTCATGGGTTCTCCCGCTTTTGAAGCAGGCAAATACCGGAAAGCATTTGTTCACTTCCGCAACTTAGACGCTATTGTGGAACGAATCGACAAACTGGAAAGACAGGAAAAGGCAGCTCAATAAAAGTGTTCCGTTGCTTTTTATTCAATACGTCTTCCCGTTCATATAAAAGTGTATATCGTTCAGCCCTGTTCTATACATTAATACATTATTTGTTAGCGTGTAACTGTTAATTCTGATGTTCGATACCTGGGTAGTTTGCCCGTCACAGAATAGTTTAAGGTAACCATACCGGTCAATATATGCCACTGAGTTAAAATCCTTTTTGTATTCTGTTGGAGTGTTCTTTTCAAGTAAATATATTTTTCCTTTATAAAACACACTGAAATTAATATTCTCTGTTCCGAACACAACCACATTATCCGTAACCGAATAGAATTCAGGCTCAACAGTACTTATCGTATAAACATCTCCCTTATAAAAGATCTTAAAATTTCCTCCGGCATCAACATATGCAATTAAATTATCCCCAACCTGCATCGATCTGGGGGCAAGGTTTTCCAGCGTGGCAATAATACCATCATAAAAAACTTTGAACGACTGACTATAATCATCCATAAAAGCAATGAGACCCGCTCCCGCTTTGTAGGCGGTTGTATTATTTGTTCCAAGATCATAAAACTTACCATGATAGAACGCCTTCAGCCTGCCGGCACTGGTTCTATATGCAATTGTATTATCACCTGCAGAAAAGCTTGTCATTGAATTCATGTCAAGTGCATCAGGTAGTACAATTACCTCTCCATTATAATATATTTTATAATACCCGCTATTTTCATCAAAAAAGCCAACGATGCTATCTCCGACAATATAATTAATCGCCCATCCGGGTAACCGCATTGCATTTCCATTATCAAATACAGAAAGTATTTTGTCTTTATAATAAGCTACGATATTATCAGTAGCCATAAAATTTGAGGGCGGAATATCGGCCAACATGTATGCTTTTCCATTGTAAAAAACTTTGAAATTATCGCTGTTATCAATATAAGCAACACTGTTTCCTCCGGTTTTGAATGTTTTTATGGGCATAAATTCCGCCTGGTTATGCACACCATTATCAAAAACATAAAAATAATTCCTGTAATCCGAATACGCTCCAAGGTTTTGACCCATAGAAAATTGATACACGATCAAAAAAATATATATGGTATTTATCCTCATTATAATAGCTTATTGAGCCAAAAAAGCACAAATTCATTAAAATTAAGAGGGACGAACTTACATGAAAAATCGCAGCCGGCAAATTATTATAAAATGTGCATTTGCATTAATTTTGGATTATCTTTATAAATTGTGGCGATTATCAGGGCAATCGCTTATGTTGTAATTTTATAATTTACCTTATTTGAAATTCTAAAACAAATAGTGATGATCAAAAAAATATTTATTGTAGCAGTTGTCTTTGTTGGATCGATCTACGGATTTGCACAGGAAAAAAATGCTTCTATTACACAGATTGCATTCGACGAAGCTGCCTGTAGGGCAGAAGCCATAAAAGCCGGTATACTTGAAACTGAACTGGATGGATATGTTGAATACCGAAAGCAACTGTTTTACTACGTGCAGGAACAAAAATCCAGGCCAGTTGTTAACTCTATTCCTGATGCACAAAATCCTTTTGCTGATGATCCATGCTTAAATACTGATTTTGAAGCGCAGAATTTTAGCACATGGGAAGCTGATACAGGATCAATTAATTCGATTACTGATATTGCAACCTATGGTGCTGGATTTTCAAATGTGGGAGTAAATGCTTCTGTACGTGATCGATTGGCACAACATACTATTATGACTACAAAACCTGCTGTTAAAGTTTTACCCGTTCCGCCTCCTTATACAGGTTATGATGAAAGACTTGATTTCGTTGATAAGGTAATGCCGATCGATTCGGCGGTAACATATATTTCTCCCGATGGAAATAATGTTTCTGTGAGATTAGGTAACGCTGTTTCAGGCGGTAAAACTGAAAGACTAAAGAAAACTTTTATTGTTGATAAAAACAGTTCCGCATTTACATATAGCTATGCTGCCATACTGCAAAACCCAACTGCGCATTCGGCAACCGAACAGGCAAGGTTTACCGTCCGGCTGCTCGACAGCATTGGAAATCAACTGCCCGGTCCTTGCTCTTTTTATGAAGTATATGCCGGAAAAGACAGTTCATATATTTCTCTTAATGATACAATGTGTACTAAATCTCTTTTTTCGGGCACGTTCACCTGTACTAATACGAACTTTAATTATAAAACCTGGACAACAGTTGGTGTGGATCTATCTGCTTACATGACACAAAAAATAACAGTTGAGTTTACCACGAGAGATTGTTCATTGAGCGGGCATTTCGGATACGCTTATATTGATGCGAAATGTTCCACTTTTGATATCAAGTCGAGCTTTTGCCCTGGCGAAAAAAAGGTAAAGTTAATGGCACCTGCCGGGTATGTGAGTTACTTATGGAAAGATCCTGCAGGAAATGTAATTGGAAACCAACAATCGGTTGAAGTTAACAGTCCTAAATTGGGGGATGTTTATACTGTGCAAATTGTATCTGTTACCGGTTGCCAGACATTATTAAAATCAATAATTGAGCGCGACCCTCCACCAATAATGCCAAGCTATGAAATAACGCAAAATATTATTACTCCAAATGGCGATGGAAAAAATGATTTGTTTAGAACCAACCAGTTTGATTATATCGGCTCCTTTAATATTGAAATATATAACAGATGGGGCTTAAGAGTTTTTGAATCGAGTGATCCAACAAAGGAATGGGATGGCAAGAGCAATGGAAAAGATGTAGATGATGGCATATATTACTGGATTGCAAAATATCAATCAACTTGCTTTGAAGATCCTAAAGACGTCCTGAGTAAAGGCTTTGTGCACGTTTTACGGTAATTGCCTTTAATTAGCGATCGAAAAACACATCACTGAGTTTTTCAAACTCCGAAATTTAAAAGAAGATTTTTATGCAAAAAACCCGTCCGCGTTTTGAAGATATTTATATGGATCTGGCGCAAAGTCTTGCGCTGCGTTCACATTGTGTGAAGTTGCAGGTCGGTGCTGTACTTACAAAAGATACTCGCATCATTTCACTTGGATACAACGGTCCGCCTGCCGGCACACACAACTGTGATGAGGAGTGGCCCGAAGTGGGTTGTGCGCGCGACAGCAAAGGCAGTTGCTCGCTGGCATTGCATGCCGAGCAAAATGCGATCCTTTATGCGGCAAAAAACAATGTTTCACTTGAAGGCGCTACAATATATGTAACATTGTCTCCCTGCATTGCCTGCTCCAAAGTATTGTTCTCATTGGGCATAAAAAAAGTGTTTTACCTGAACTCTTATGCCGAATACAAAGGTATAGCAACAGACGAAGGCGTAGAGTTTTTAAAAAAATTTGGTGTGGAAGTTGAACGCTGGCAGCCAAAAAACATTTAATTCCTACATTTGCGGTCTGTTTTGCACATCCTGATCCAATTAAAATGAACTCTTCAAAGCGATTTATATATCTTCCTTTGGTTTTTGCACTTCTGCTCGTACTCGGTATATATATTGGTTATCGCTACAGCTTTACCAACAATTCGAATGCCACTGGCAACAATGATAAGATCGCGAAATTACTTAGTTACATCCAAAAAAGGTATGTAGATACAGTGAACCAAACCCAATTGGAAGACAAAGCGTTAAATACCTTACTCCAGAATTTAGATCCTCATTCATCCTATGTCACCGCAAAAGAAGCGCAGGCCATGAACGAACCGCTGCAGGGTAATTTTGGTGGTATCGGCATTGAGTTCAATATCATTAAAGATACTATTAGGGTGGTATCGGCCATATCAGGAGGCCCATCGGAAGCATTGGGCATACTGGCGGGTGATATGATCGTGAAGATTGAAGGAAAAGGCGCGGCAGGTGTCAGAATAACCAATCAACAGGTTATCGGAAAATTGCGTGGAGAAAGCGGAACCAAGGTAAATATCAGTGTAAAACGCAGAGGCGTTAAAAAACTCATTGACTTTTCTATCATACGCGGGGAGATCCCGATCTACAGTATTGATGCGGCATACATGGTCGGCACAAAAACCGGCTATATTAAAGTCAGCCGGTTTGGCGCCACTACTTATGATGAGTACATGAAAGCATTCAAGGAACTGAGAAAAAAAGGCTTATCATCCCTTATTCTTGATCTGCGTGGAAATCCCGGGGGATATCTTAATGCTGCTGTGATGCTTGCCGATGAATTCCTTGAGGCTGGAAAAGAGATTGTTCATACCCAGGGTCGTTCCGAACGAAAAAAAGTACATACAGCAACCATCAAGGGTGAATTCGAAAAGAACAAATTGATCATACTCATAGACGAAGGCTCAGCCTCGGCCAGCGAGATCGTTGCCGGAGCAGTACAGGATAATGATCGCGGGACCATAATAGGAAGACGCTCATTTGGCAAAGGCCTGGTACAGGAAGAAAAAGAATTTGATGACGGCTCCGCTGTTCGTTTAACAATTGCAAGGTATTATACCCCCACAGGCCGCTGCATACAAAAATCGTACGGGGGTGGTGTAGAAGCTTATTACAGTGAAGAGATCGATCGCTACAATACCGGCGAACTGCAAAATGCCGACAGCGTTAAGTTCAATGATTCATTAAAATACAAAACTCCCTCCGGCAAAATTGTTTATGGCGGCGGCGGCATTATGCCCGATGTCTTTGTTCCGCTTGATACAGCAGGCCGGACCATTTATCTGAGCGAAGTAACTTATTCGGGTTTACTCAACCAGTTCGCATTTGATTATGCCGACCGTAATCGTTCACAGCTTAAAGGATATGAAAATTTTGAACGATTCAATAAAACATTTATTGTAAGTGATAAGTTATTGGAGGAGTTCGTTTTGTTTGCAGAGAAAAGCAAAGTGAAACGAAGAGAAAATGAAATTCAAAAATCTGCGGCAATTATAAAGACGCAATTGAAAGCGCTGATTGCAAGGAATACATGGAGCAGCGCAGGCTATTACCCTGTAATCCATACAATAGATAACGCTTTTCGCAAAGCCGTTGAATTGGCTCAGTAATTTTTCTGGTCCGATTTACTCCGACACACCGGCTAGTCCCGCTATACTATTTCTTTTCAATACTGTCTGCAGCACTACCCACATTTTTACCGGCGGCATTAAACAGTGAATCCAGATTTTTTTGCTCCTGCACACTGTCTGTTTTTGCCTGAGTGTCAGGCGTTGATTGTTCTTCAACTTTACCTGTACCACATGCAGCTATTAACATGAATGCTGAAGTTGACAACAAAAGGAATACTTTTTTCATTTGTAGTAATGTCTTTAAGTTATGGTTTATGAAAGAAAAACTTATTTCTTCTAAAAATAATAAATATGCTTCAATCCATTGGCATACTAACAGTCATTTGATATCTTTGATACAGTTTATAAAATACTAACCCTAAAACTTACTAAAATGGCTTTCGAACTACCAAAATTACCTTATGCATACAATGCGCTGGAGCCGACTATTGATGCCCGTACTATGGAGATCCATCATACCAAGCACCATAATGCATACGTAACGAATCTTAATAATGCCATTGCCGGCAAGCCCGAAGAGAAGATGAGCATTGAAGATATTTGTAAGAATATTTCAAAGTCTCCTGTTGCCGTGCGCAATAATGGCGGCGGGCATTTCAATCACAGTTTATTCTGGACGATCATGAAGCCCAAAGGCGGCGGAGAGCCTTCCGGAGAGCTGGGAGATGCTATACAAGGAACTTTCGGCAGTTTTGCTGATTTTAAAACTCAATTTGGAAATGCCGGAGCTACCCGGTTTGGCTCAGGCTGGGCCTGGCTAAGTGTTTCCGCAGGGAAACTGGTGATCAGCTCCACACCTAACCAGGACAACCCATTAATGGATGTCGCCGAAGTAAAAGGTACGCCAATTTTAGGACTTGATGTGTGGGAACACGCATATTACCTGCATTACCAGAACAGGCGACCCGACTACATTACCGCATTCTGGAGTGTGATAAACTGGGACGAAGTAAGCAGACGCTTTATGGCTGCTAAATAATTAAATGCTTTGAGTACAAAGGGATGGGCTAAGCAAATGACTTGGGTTCATCCCTTTCAATTTATTACAGCCACCATGTTTCGGACCTTTATATTTATTCATTTTCTTTTATGTGGCGTTTGCCTTTATGCTAATAACAACAGGCATTCCGAAACACCGCTTTTAAATATGTCTGATGATGTGTTTCAAAATGTAAATGAGTACGGGTTCAATGAGCTGATCGGAATTAAAAGTCCTAACCGGCTCTTATTGAATATAAAAAGACGTATTGAAAACTCCGGCAAAATTACAGCAGCTGTAATGGCATTCCCGGTT
>JAEUTS010000121.1 GCA_016787005.1 Bacteroidia bacterium | reverse complement strand
TAAATAAAATTTATTTTTTCATTTAACAGTATTTAATTCATCTTCCTTTTTGCGCCTTGCCTTTCCCCTGCAACTAATGCATTAATTCACCGCTAAACTTGCTCAGTCTCAAAAACCTTTTTATCTTCGCAACCCCTTTTAAGGGAAGTATATAATTTTGAACAATATAAAATACAAAAACAGTGGATTCAGTCAGCTACAAAACAGTTTATAAAAACAAAGAAACTGCACAGAAAAATTGGATTTTGGTAGACGCCGAGAACGAAGTTTTAGGTCGTTTAGCATCACGTGTCGCTTACGTTTTAAGAGGTAAGCACAAAACATCATTCACCCCGCATGTTGATAGTGGTGATAATGTTGTGATCATCAATGCCGAAAAGATTAAATTAACTGGCAAAAAACTAACGGATAAGGAATATATTCGTCATACCGGTTATCCCGGTGGTCAGCGTTTTGCCACTCCCAAGGAGTTGCTTCATACTCATCCTGAGCGTGTAATTGAAATGGCGGTTAAACGTATGTTACCTAAAACAAAATTAGGTGATGCCGTATACAAAAATCTTTTTGTATACCCTGGTTCAAAACATCCTCATGAAGCCCAACAACCCAAAGCAATTAAATTAACATCAATCAAATAAATACGATGGAAGTAATTAACACATCAGGAAGAAGAAAAACATCCGTTGCCCGCATTTATGCCGCCAAAGGAAAAGGAGAAATAACTGTTAACGGAAAAGAATACAAGGACTATTTCCCAACTGAGATACTTCGTTATAAGGTAACGCAGGCTTTAGTGATAGCTAAATCTGAGGACAAATATGACATTACCGCTACCATTACAGGCGGTGGTCTTACCGGCCAGGCTGAAGCGTTGCGTTTGGCAATTGCAAAGGCAATGATCACAGTAGATGATGAGCTGAGAAAAGCATTCAAAACAGACAGGCTTTTAACACGTGACCCCCGTATGGTGGAACGTAAGAAGCCCGGTCAAAAGAAAGCCCGTAAACGTTTCCAATTCAGCAAACGTTAATTCTTTGTATAACTAAAACACTAATAATTAAACCCTGTGGTGAGCTTAGTCGAACCATAAACTGAAAACTGATAGAATGTCAAGAACAAATTTCAACGATTTACTGGAAGCCGGTGTGCACTTTGGTCACCTGCGCAGAAAATGGAACCCTGCAATGGCTCCTTACATCTTCACTGAGAAGAATGGAATTCATATAATTGATCTGAATAAGACTGTCGCTAAGATTGATGAAGCCGCAGCGGCGTTGAAACAAATTGCCCGCACAGGTAAAAAGATATTATTTGTCGCTACCAAAAAGCAAGGTAAAGAGATCGTTGCCGAAAAGGTAAAGCGTATTAACATGCCTTATGTTACGGAGCGTTGGCCCGGTGGCATGCTTACAAATTTTGCCACAATCCGTAAAGCTATCCGCAAAATGGCTTTGATCGATAAAATGTCGACCGACGGAACATATAATAATATCTCTAAAAAAGAGCGTTTAATGATTGCCCGCGAGCGTGCCAAGCTTGAATCGCAATTGGGCAGTGTGGCCGATCTGACGCGTCTTCCCGCGGCTTTGTTTGTGGTTGATATTATGAAAGAACATATTGCTGTTGCAGAAGCTAAGCGTTTAAACATTCCTACTTACGCAATTGTTGATACAAATTCAGATCCGAATAAAGTTGATTTGCCTATCCCGGGGAATGATGACGCTTCATCATCAATAGCAATCATTACTGAATTGATCGTTAAAGCCATTGAAGAAGGTTTGGGCGAAAGAAAGATGGATAAAGAAGCTGCAGCTGCGGAAGAAAAAGAAAGAGCTGATGCTGAAGAAAGAACATCGAAAGAAGAAGCCGAAGAGCTGATCAGTGGTTCTGCTAAATTGAAAAAATATTCTGAAGAAGAAGCCCGTCCGGAAGGGGTTGCAACAAAACAACGTCCGAGAAAAGGTGCTGCACCTGCAGGCGGTGGTCGTACAGGCGGGTCATCATCGGGTCGTCCGGGTGGACCATCAAGCCGTCCAGGTGGACCAAGAAAGAAATAATTAATTAAATCAAATTTTTAGTATACCATGTCAACTATAACTGCTGCTGATGTAAATAAGTTAAGGCAAACTACCGGTGCGGGTATGATGGACTGTAAGAAAGCTCTTACGGAAGCCGAAGGCGATTTTGAAAAGGCAATTGAGTTGCTTCGTAAAAAAGGCCAGAAAGTTGCTGCAAGCCGCAGCGACAGGGCAGCTAACGAGGGTGTTGTTATTGCAAAAACAAATGCTGATAACAAACGCGGTGTATTAGTTGTAGTAAATTGCGAAACAGATTTCGTTGCGAAGAATGAAGAGTTTACTCAGTTTGTAAACCAGATCGCACAAATTGCAATTGATAAACAACCTAAAACTATCGAAGAGTTAAAATCATTATCATATAATGGAAATGGACTTACCATTGCTGATAAAATAACCGAGCAGGTAGGAAAAATAGGGGAGAAGATTGAATTGAGTCGTTACGATATAGTGGAAGCTGCTAAAGTCAGTGCATATATTCACCCCGGAAATAAATTAGCGACTGTTGTTGGTTTCAATAAAGCCGATGTGAAGGATGATGTTCAGAAGGATATAGCTATGCAGGTTGCCGCAATGGCTCCTGTAGCGCTTGATAAATCGGATGTTGATCCGAAATTAGTAGAAAAAGAATTGGAAATAGCCCGTGATCTGATCCGCCAGGAAGGTAAGCCTGAGGATATGATTGAGAAGATCGCACAGGGTAAGATCAATAAATTTTATAAAGAATCAACTCTGTTAAACCAGGAGTTCATTAAGGACAGTAAAAAAACAGTGGCCCAATACCTCAAGGAGTCCGACAACGGACTCTCGGTAACAGGCTTCAAACGCTATTCATTAAGCTAAAATTTACTGAATCTTAGCAGGTTTTGGACCGTGCGAAGAACCTGCTTTTAGATTCAGTTATGCAGATACCTATGATCATCAAATTAAAATCATATCAGTGAAATCCTCCGTTTTCGGGGGTTTTTTTTTGAAGATAGTGTTGCGCTTTTTTTATGTGTATAAATAACAAAATAATGTTAAGTTTGATTAGGTAATCAGAAATTCTCAATATAAATTTTATAAGGATTATTAAGTGAAGACAAATAGATTTGCCCCCCCCTCCAATTACAACATCGTTTAAATCGATTCGTCAACTTCTTTTACCCCTTTTTCTTTTCATTGCTTTATCTACAAATGCACAGGACAAAAGAGATACAGCAGGTTTTGTTAAAAGAAATTTTGTTTTTTGGAATGCATCTTCGGCATTTGGTGATATAATTGGTATGGATAATTTGTGGCTGGTATTGGGATATGAAAAGGACTTCAAAAATAAAATATGTGCAAATCTGTCTGTTGGATACTCTTTTAGCCAGCCAAGTCAAAAGGGAGGTCTTTTAACTGTTCCGTATACTGTTAAAAATGGATTTAATATATCTGCGGAAATTAAAAAGCGAATTACAGATCGCCTATATATAGGAGGGCATTTGTTTTTTCAAAATACTATGGCAACTGGTACTGAAACTGTTTTGGATTATATAACAGAAACGCCCGTTCTTTTATCTCATTATAAGGACATCAGTTATTCTGTTGATAGATCAGACATGGCGTTTCATGTGAAATTTGGAAAAAGATGTGTTTTTAAAGGCGGTATTACTATAGATAATAGCATTGGATTGGGGATTAGATATATAAGTAGTCAATCTATTGGCAAGCAGTCGGGTGACATTAATTATCACTCAAATTATTTCGAAACTCCGTATAGCAAGCAATATGATGATGGTGCTGCATTTTTCCCCAGTTTTGTATATCATCTGAAAATTGGCTTTAGTTTCTAAAATAATTATATTGTTATGAGAACAATCTTTGTATTGTTATTTTTTATCATTTTTATTGATATGCAGGCTCTTTCTACAGGCTATACAACTATTGCGGTTCCTGGAGATTGTCAGTCAGGCGAAAATTCAATATATGTTAAAATCAATTGGACCAGTACTTCCGAATGTACTACGGTTTGGTATCAGGTACAAAGGACAACGGATCCAAGTTGGAGTTCAGCAATTAATGTGGGAAACCGCAGAAATGCAGCAGGGGGGTGCTTGATAGGTTATGGATATAGCGAGATTGATTATACAGTCTTAACTCCGGGAGTATCATATTATTATCGGATTCAAACATTAAGTTCTAACCCTATTACAGGCCCGAGTTATGATTATGACTATTTGAGCGGATCGATAGTATTGACTGCGGCACACCAAAGTGATGATTGGAAAAGTCAAGTTACTATGACAGTAAATATTGGTACGACTCCAAATGATCTGGATCAATATACTTGGAGTGAAGTGGCTAATATTAAACAAGGGGTGAATATAAATTTAA
>JAEUTS010000089.1 GCA_016787005.1 Bacteroidia bacterium | reverse complement strand
GAAGAGTTGTTTTTCAGAGGACTTATTCAGCGATCCATGCTCAATCTTTCAAAAAATGTTCATTTATCGGTTTGGATCACAGCAATTTTATTCAGCGCCTTTCACATGCAGTTTTACGGATTTATACCCAGGGTATTGCTTGGGGCAGTATTGGGATATACTTACGTGTGGAGCGGTTCACTTTGGACAAGTGTTATCGTTCATTTTTTGAACAACGCACTGGTTTTGGTACTCATTTATATGGTGAACACGGGGTATTTACCAAAGGAGGTAGAGCAAATAGGCATGGAAAGCGATAAAGTAACATTAAGCTGGGCATTATCAAGTTTGGCAATGGTTTTAGGGAGCATGTTTTTATTATACAGGTTAAAGAAGCCGGTACAATATGTTACCTGAGTTTTATGTATTTTTGCAATCCGTAAATTTGGAAAGGTGGCAGAGTGGCCGAACGCGCACGCTTGGAAAGCGTGTTTACCGTAAGGTAACGTGGGTTCGAATCCCACCCTTTCCGCAGAATGCATCAAATGAAGTTCCGCCTTTTGGCGGGATTTTTAATTTTCCGTAGAGGGCGAAAGCATTAGCTTTCGAGCCCTCGCAGGGAAATTAAAAAAAGCGTAGCGCTTCATTTGATGTTGAAGATGGGAATAAATGGGATCATGCAAGTAATCCCACCCTTTCCGCATTCAGTCGCCTACTGTGCCTTCGCGAAGCTTCGGCGAAGCGAGGAGCGACCTGAGGCGGACAATTCCGCTGGAGTCGCGAAGGCGATCATAATTTGTTTTAGAAGTCTTAGTTAATTTTGAGACGATAATTGTCTAACCTTATGAAACTTCAACGATTTATTCTCTATAATTTGATTCTGTTCAGCTGGAATTTATTTGCGCAAACTAAATCTTCACCAATGGAAAACTTCGCGATAGTAATGCATGGAGGTGCCGGCGCCATTCTTAAAAAGGATATGCCGCCTGAACTTGAAAAGCAGTATAGTGATAAAATGAAGGAGGCGCTGCAGGCTGGTTACGATACACTTAAGAAGGGTGGGACGGCGCTTTCTGCAGTTGAAGCTTCAATTAAGATCCTTGAAGATTCCCCTTTGTATAATGCCGGTAAAGGTTCTGCTTTCACCTCTGACGGCAAGAATGAAATGGATGCATCTGTAATGGATGGAAAAACTTTGAAGGCAGGTGCCGTAGCCGGTGTGAGGACAATAAAGAATCCGGTTAGTGCGGCCCGAATGGTTATGGAGAAAACTCCTCATGTACTCATTGCCGGTAAAGGAGCCGAAAAAATCGCGAAAGAAAATGGGTTAGAGATTGTTGATACTTCTTACTTTTTTGTTCAAAGGCGCTGGGATCAAATGCAAAAGGCAAAGAAAGAAGAAAAAATAAAACTCGATCATTCATCAGATACCAGCGGAAGTATTCAACCCCTGAACGATATGTTCAATGATAAAAAATTTGGTACAGTAGGTGCGGTTGCGCTCGACAAATTCGGGAACCTGGCAGCCGCTACATCAACCGGTGGAATGACTAATAAAAAACCCGGGCGGGTTGGTGATTCACCGATTATTGGCGCGGGTACTTATGCAAATAATGCCACTTGCGCCATTTCCTGTACAGGTCATGGTGAATATTTTATCCGTTATACAGTGGCCCACGATGTTTCTGCATTAATGGAGTATAAAGGATTAACACTTGAGCAGGCGGCCAATGAAGTAGTGATGAAAAAACTTGTCGCGGCAGGTGGAGAAGGCGGCCTTATTGGGATCGATTCAAAGGGAAATATTGCAATGCCTTTTAACTCAATTGGCATGTATCGAGGTTTTGCGAAGAAAGATGGAAAGATTTCGGTGATGATTTACAAGGACGATCTTCCTAAATAGGAAAATCTAACCTATGCTAAAATCATTATTTCGCCACCTTTTTTCTTAAAATATCAATAAACGGACGATCCTGTATTCTGGAATCGATCCATGCGATCAGGTCAAAATGTTCGATAAATGCAGGCTTTCCCGATCTTTTCAGGAGCGAAATAATATCCTGTTTCAGTTGTTTAAAAGCCTGGATACTGCTTTCGGCAGAGTCGGCTTTACATATGCAGTTTCTGAAAAAATTCAGGAGTGTTTCTTCAACTGCATGAAGCAAGTCGTTTTTTAAAATCCAACGTAATGAAGATCCTGCAAGTCCTTGCAAATGCTCGTAATGTCCGAGTTCGAAATGTGCCAAGAGTAATATTAATCTTGTTTCTTTTTGTACATCGTTGCGATTGCCTGATTTGAACCCCAGTATTTTATTTGCGTAACGAAGAGATTCACGAAAATTGCCGGATAAAAAATTGGCATAAAACAAATTGCCGAATATTACAATATTACTGTTGGCATTAAGCGTACTATGAATTATTGCTCGTTTAATGCTTTCCCAGGCTGCCAATGCCTTTTCAGGCTTTAACAGGATCAGCTCACTGCTTATGTAGTTGGAGGTCAGGCTTGCAATAAAGGCAAGTAAATTTTTGTTTTTCATTTTTGGAGGCAACGCCGAGTAGAATTCTTTTCCCTTATTAAAAGTTGTTGCGGTTTCCTCCACTCTGTCGGTTCTGAATTGCGCTACCATGAACCTCGAAAGTGC
>JAEUTS010000076.1 GCA_016787005.1 Bacteroidia bacterium | reverse complement strand
CTCCTGAACTCTTTTCAGGTTTTCAGCGGCGCTGGTAAATGCGAGGTCAAGCTGCAGTGTTCTTTTATAATAAGCCATAGCCCGTTCGTAAATGTTGTTTTCCATAAAAACATCACCCATGTAATTGTTCGCAAAGGCCGAGCTGGGGTTGTAGGCGGTTATAATTTTAAATAAGCTGTCGGCACCGGCAAAATTATTATTTATAACAAGGGAGCGGCAGGTTTTAAGAAACTCATTTTCGTTGTAATAGTAATGTGCGGAATCATTTTTAAGTTCTGTGCATTTATTTTTTATGACCTCGAGCCGACCCACATTAAAATCCATTTTTCGTATAACTTCAGCTATAGATCTTTTGGGAATTATAAAAGGTCTATGACTAAGTATGTTTTCAATGGCTTTCATTGTTCCTCCAAAGCCGTAGGCATTAATATTTTTTTGAAAGATCACGGTCTTGTAAATGCCAACGTATCTGCCAATGTAAGTGAAATGGCCCGGAGTGCCTCCGTTCTGTTTAATCTCATTTTCCGATGCCTCGTTGTAATCAATGAACCAGCCAAAACCATAATTAACGGTTTGTCCATTATTTAATTTAACCGGAGAAAACGCCTCGTCAAGTGTACTGTTTTTAATAAGTTTTTCGACATATAAGGCTCTGTCCCACTTAAGCAGATCTTCGGTGGTTGATTTAATATTACCATCACCTTCAACCCCATCTTTACTTAAAGTAAAATAGAGATCAGGAATTTCATCCCCCGGAACGTATTTGCCTTTTTGAAAAGAATATTCATAGCCAACTGCGAGTTCCTTTGGTTTGATCTTGTCAAACCTGGTAAATGAAGAAGTGTTATTCATTTGCAGAGGATCAAAAATTTCTTTCTTAAGGAAGTCCCTGAACTTCATGCCTGATATCTGTTCAACAATTAAAGCTAATAGTGCATAATTGTCATTGCAATATTCCCATCTTTCCCCGGGATTAAAGTTCAAGGCCGGTTTACGTTTAACAAGCTCGTTAAACAACTTCTTATTGTTTTTAATAGTAACCGTATCCCATCCTAATCCCCATTTTGTAGCATTACGAAAATGCTCGGGCATGCCGGATGTGTGTGTAAGTAAATGACGAATTGTGATATTTGAATATGGAATTTCGTGTAGGTATTGTTTTACATTGTCATCAAAGGTTAATTTATGCCTGTCAAACAGGATCATTATGGCCATGGAGGTGAATTGTTTGGATACCGGCCCAATGTCAAAGATACTTGAAGGATTGAGTTCCTTTTTTTGATCTGTATCCGAGTAGCCGAATGACCTTTCATAAATAATTTTTCCTTTATTAGCGATCAATACATTGCCGTTAAATTGCTCCTGTTTATGCAATATCGTGAACAGGGAATCGAGATTCCGGGCTACATCCTTCTGAGCATATATTGCGTATAGATGGGTAGCAGAAAAGAAGAGTAAGAATAATTTTTTCACGGAAAACTTATTTGACCCAAGGACAATTCGATAAAGTAATTTACATCTTTTTTTTATAAAAGCGAAAAATACTTCTGCACAATATTTAAACATAAATAAACAGGATCCTGAGAGTGAAAGTTAAAAAATCTCATCCTTCAGATTGCCCCCAAGTGAATTAATCAGGTGCTTATATGCCTTGAGCAGATCGTCAATGTCTTTTTCACTCATGTTTATGAGAGAGCACTGAATCTTACTTAACATTTCGATCCGCAAATATTTGTCGAACCATTCAACAGTGTTTTCCCTGAAAGTGAAAATGATTGTGACATTTTTTTTACTTACTATGCTTTTCAGCGACACCGCGTTTTTGGGATTAAAACGATATGTGAGTTTCTCAGGCCCGTAGTTGTTTACTGTGACGCTGTTAGTGGCAATAATTTCAGTGTCACTTATTTTTTTAAATGAAAAATTTGTTGTTCCTATGCTGTGCTGGCTGAATAATGTATTTAACAGATCAATTGTTTCATCCGGAGTTTGGGAATACAATGGGTTTACCAGAGAAATGAATACTCCAATAATCAGAAATAATCTCACTTTAATTTTATTGACTTTATGCTTCCATGCGCTTTGCACGACCTGGGAAATTTACTTCTAAGATATATGATTTTTCATCTTTATTGGCAATTTGCCGCAACAGTGTTATTTGGGAGTTATTCCTGATCAAATTTCGTGGTTGTCTAATGGAAAAAGGGCAAATTGCAATTTAAATTTTATATCTTCGTCCCGATTTGGTTCTTTGTTATTTACTAAAATAGCAAGATTAAAAGGGAAGCCGGTGTAAATCCGGGACAGTTCCCGCTGCTGTAAGCACCAATAAGCGTTGCCAATCTTTAGTCACTTTCCCGCCGCGGCGGGATGGGAAGGCGGGCAACAGGGTGTAAGTCAGAAGACCTGCCATATCGTATTGATTATCATTTGAGCTTCCGGGATAGGGGCAGGATGAGAAGAAGATGGTTTCTTCCTTCCATTGTTTTTATCCATGCGGTTTGAATGATAAGTGATTCGGGACAGATCATTTATCTATGAAACCATTTTTTAAAAAACTACTTCTTTTTGTTTCGTTGGCTGACGCTGCTTTTTGTTTTTCGCAAACAAACCGTATCGATACTGTTCATAATTTGCCGGAGGCAGAAGTTGTTGCCGGGCGGCTCGCAGATTTTTCTTCGGGAAATAAAATTCAGGAAATTGATACAAATGTGTTAGCCGTAAATAATATTAACACATTGGCAGATCTGCTTACTCATCAATCCCAGATTTTTATTAAGAGTTATGGAATGGGTGGATTGGCAAGCTCTTCATTCAGGGGTTCCGGAGCCAGTCATACTACGGTGCTTTGGAATGGATTTAACCTCACTAGTCCAATGTACGGCCAGCTCGACTTAGCATTAGTGCCAGTAAATTTTATGAATACCGTGAAATTGCAATATGGTGGTTCAGGCGCATTGTGGGGTAGCGGAGCTATAGGAGGGACGATCCATTTGAATAATGCAGCCGAATTTGATAAGGGGTTTTCGGTCGCTGCAACATATAGCTATGGGAATTTTGAAGACAAACAACAAAACATTGAAGTTACGGTAAGCAGGAAAAAATTTATTTCAGTTACTAAACTATTTAACCATGATGCTAAAAATGATTTTCCTTTTGTTAATGTTGCACAATTCGGAATGCCTGAGCAAAAGATGTCAAACACAGAACTAAAGCAATATGGAATATTGCAGGAGAATTATTTTAAAATAAGGGAAGATCAAAAATTAAATTTCAGGCTCTGGTATCAATTCAATGATCGTAACATTCCCGCAAGTATGACTGTTGGTGCAGGTAAAGCTAATCAAAAGGATGAGTTCTATCGGTATGTATTGGAGTGGCAGTTAACAAAGGAAAAATTTTTTGTTTTTGTTCGTTCTGCATACTTTGATGAATTCCTTGATTATACGGACCCCTTAATCAGCCTGGAATCAAACAGTCATTCCCGGTCTTTCATAACGGAAGCAGAAAGTAAGATCCGGATTGCTTCAGGTCAATCCATAAATATGGGGGTTAATAATACGTATAGTGAAGCTGTTTCAAAAAAGCATATTAAAGAAGTGGTTACAAGCGATTACATTAAAAGTCCGTTTCAAAACAGGACATCCTTTTTTGGTTCCTATAAAATAAATAATAAAAAAAGTACATGGATAGGTACTGCCACCTTGCGGCAGGAGTTTGTAAGCAATGGACAAAGCCCGCTTGCGGCATCGCTGGGACTTGAAGGTTGGATGTTTAAAAAGCTCAGATCAAGGGTAAGCGTATCTAAAAACTATAGGCTTCCTACTTTCAATGATTTATATTGGACGCCGGGAGGAAATCCAAATCTGGTTTCTGAAAAAGGAATAAGTCAGGAACTTGGACTTGCCTTCATTCACCGTGCAAATACTTTTTCATTAGAGGCGGAAGCAACTGCTTTTAGCAATAATGTCGACAATTGGATTATATGGTTGCCTGATAAGTATGGAATATGGTCTCCTGAAAATGTTTTGTCTGTTTGGGCAAGGGGATTGGAATATGACCTGAAACTGAGTTGCATTATTAATAAAGTGAAATTAAACCTTGGCGCGCATTATCATTTTGTTCTTTCCACCAATGAGAGAATAAAATCAGGGAGTGAAGCTTCTTTGAATAAGCAACTCATTTATGTCCCTCCCCAAAAAGCCATAATTAATACAGGAGTTGAATACAAAGGCTTTAGACTTTCATTCAGTTATAATTATATCGGTTATCGGTACACTACATCAGATAATGCGCAATACCTAAAACCATATCATTTGGGCAATGCGGATATAAGTAAAACATTTATTGTTTCCGGGATGAGCCTAAAAGCCTTTGTACAGATCAATAATATATGGAACGAATCTTACCAGGTCGTTGCTTATTACGCTATGCCGCGGAGGTACGGCCAGGCCGGAATTACTGTAAGCTTTAATCATCCCAATAAAAAGTACAATTAAGATATTTTTTAAATGCAACTCTAAAATCCGAACAAAATGAATCAAACAAAAAAATGGCTCGCACTAAGTTCAATAGCTTTTATAGTATTAATAAATGGATGTAAAAAGGCAGATCCGACAAATGCTTCTTCTTCTTCAGGAGTATACGGATCTGGTATATTTGTTACTTGTGAAGGTGTTTTTGGCTCCGGAACGGGAACGGTAAGTTTTTATAACCGGAGTAGTGGAGTAGTGAACAATGATATTTTTCAAACTGCAAACAGCTTGCCCCTTGGAAATGTGGTACAGTCCATGAGCATATATAATGGCAAAGGATATGTTGTTGTAAATAATGGGGCTAAAGTGGAGGTGGTGAATGCCGCTAATTTTAAATCGTCGGCAACTATTACGGGGGTTAGTCAGCCTCGTTATTTTTTTGGGATCGATAATAATAAAGCTTATGTAAGTGAATGGGGATCAACCGGGCTCAATGGCGCTGTAAAAGTGATCAATTTATCAACTAATACCGTGTCTTCAACTATCAATACCGGAAAAGGTGCTGAAAAAATGGTGAAGTCGGGTAATTCTGTTTATGTTACTTGCAAAGGAGGTTTTGATAACGATAGTGTAGTAACCGTTATTAATTCAATAACTGATGTGGTTTCAACAAGTATTAATGTTGGTCCAAATCCGGATGGTATACAGATAGATGCCAATGGTAAAATATGGGTGCTTTGCGGCGGACGATGGAATAGTTCCTTTACAGCATTGGCCGAAACAGGAAAACTTGTTAGGATAAACCCTTCAAACAATACTGTTGAGCAAACGTTTACATTTAGCTCCACTTCTTCAACTCCATCTAATCTTTCCATAAATAGCGCTAAAAATAAATTGTATTATACTTATGATGGAAGTGTATATACCCATGATATATCGGCGACCGGTTTAAGTAGCGCCGCGTTTATCAACAGGAGTTTTTATGGAATGGGAATAGATCCGGTTAATGATTTTTTATATGGTGCTGATGCCGGTAATTTCAGCAGTAACGGGTATGTGATCCGGTTTAATAACGTAGGAGGCAAGGTTGACAGTTTTATGGTAGGTGTTATTCCGAATGGATTCTTTTTCAAATAATACGAAGAACTAATAGGAATTCTTCGGTTGAATTTTATAACCGAAACAACATTGCGAAAATTATCCTGTCTTCTGATTTTACAAGATCCGGTGCCCAGCCAAAAGGCAAGGGTGTAGTTGTATAGCCGGTAGGAGATGTAACTCCACCCGGACCGGCAAAGTAGGGCACGCTTGATTCACGGTGAACGTATTCTATACGGAATGTTATACTTTGATTCGGCATCCATTCGAAATTAGTAGAGCAGTCCCATCCTTTAAACTGGTCACCGGGGTTAGCGCTGAAGGGGAAGGCTCCTGCAGGCACAGTTGGATTGGCAGGGTTTGGTAATGGACTAGCCTGACCTGTGGGATAGAGAACTAAATAGCGCCCGGGATTTGACATCATTCCTCCTCCGATCGTCCATGCAAATTTGTTTTTATTGAACCATATACGGTTATAAAACATCGCACTTACAAAGTTTTGTTCGGGACCATTCACTGCATCACTTCGGAACCCATTTACACCGGAGCCCTTTTCATAACCTATGTCTACCGTAAGTGAAAATGCCATTTGGCTTACTCCTTTCGATTTCTTGTTACTGTAATACTTCCCCAAAAAGCTGTTGTCAGAGTGAAACCTGTGCCGTCCGGGCAGTCCTGCCGCATCTGCGCCATAATAATTATTTGTAAGAAGTTTAATGTTTTCATTCGGGCACCACGTAATGTTTCCTCCGATTCCCGGCATTTCGTTGAACATACCATAACTCTGCCATCCGTTAATGATCCAAGGCTCAATCTTCAAATGTTTTGTCGGAAACAACTGAACACGAATACCGTTGAAAAACCATGGGGTATTATCGGAAGTAAATGAAGCCTGGTATTCCCAGTTTTCCACCTGGTAATAGGAGTTGAGACCTAAATAGGACATGAACATTCCGGCATCTACGTTAATTCCGTGCATTACGTTAAAGTGATATCCTCCGTATGCTTCGCTCAGGTAACGATAAACATTTGCAAGATCATATTGCCCACGGTATACGCTATAATCGTTGCGGGGAACAACTGTTGACCGTGTTCCAAACTGTGTCACAATCCGTCCACGTGCACCCAGGTAATTAAACTCGCCGCCTAACGCGGCGCAGGAAACTTCCAATTCATTATTACGGGCAAGCGCTGTGGAGCCGACAACGGTATGATCGATAGGATTATTAAATGAATTGGTATAATTCACATCTATCATAATGATGCCGGTAACATATTTACCGGTCAATACTGCGGAGTCGCGCCGGTCGTTACCATTTTGCCAGGTCTGATCCATTCCTTCAAATGGGATTTGAGATTTAACCGAAGTGTCTTTTTGTGCCAATAAATTTAATTGGTAAAGTGCAATGGTCAGCAATAGGGAGAGCGGTTTCATTTTGGTTTGGTGTTTTATCTGTACGGGTATATTAAATTTCTAGAAGATCATGGTTATTCCATTTTTGTTTCTACACTGACTTCGGTTCCGCCAAAAACATATTTAAAAGAAAATTGGAAAACCATATTGTTCCCCTGGTTAAACGTAGCAGGCAGATAAACCAATGCGGGTCCGGGGGAAGGATTCTTTTTTGTGACGGGGATAACGGAATTGCTGTAACGAAAACAGAAATACAAATTTGAATTGAAATTATAATCGATACCGGCCAAAATACTCACATCAGTTTTATTGAAATTCTTCGGATCAATGCTCTGAGTATAGTTAGTGTTGCCGATTAGTTCGGAATAGATCAAACGGCCAATAGACAGGCCTCCCTCAAGATCAAACCTGTTCGAAGGTTTTTTAAACATGGTGAAGTGTAAATGTCGCCTGAATAAGATCGGTATTTCAAGATAGTTGAATGAAAGTTTGAAATAATCGTTATTGGCTGAATCCGGTCGTTGTAAACTCCCTTTTTGGACATAATTTATTTCGAGTTGAAAAATATTTTTTTCGTTTATAGCAGTGTTGACAATTCCACCTGCTATAAATCCCAGTTTGTTAAAATGGGTAAATCTATCCCGCGTTCCCGAACCCGCAACATCGGTGGCAACGGCTCCCGCCGTTAATCCTGCCCTAAAACGCTGTGCAATAGAAACATTCAGAATCAGTAACAACAATAAAGTAAGATTAAACAGCTTTCTATTCACTGTGTAAAATTACAATAAAAGCAATGGATTTAAGAATGAGAAGAATCAGTATTTTAAAGTTATTTGCTAATTTTGTTCAATAATGAATAACTTATTGAAAAAATTATTTGCATTGGTATTGAGTGTGGGCCTTTTAGCGCCTGTGATCGAAAAGAGTATTCACTCTTATGGACATCGCAATGATGTTCATTGCACTTCTGCAAGCAAACATTTTCATGAACTTGAACACAGTTGTTCGGTTTGTGATTATGAATTGCCTGCACAGTTGGTTCAATCTTCTTTTTACGATTTTAAAGTGTATTCCCGATCCATTCAGTTTGTAAATAAATATCGCAATTGTTTCACAGCCGGTGATTTATTTTTTGCTGCTTCCCGTGCTCCTCCAGTAATAGCCTGAGTTTCTTATGAAGTCCGTACCCCGGACTAATCCGGATTGGGCTGCACTGCCCTGTCAGATTATAATTTCATGTAAAGTTTCATCTTGTAGCATATTAAAATGAGAAAGGTAATTGTCTTACTGATTATTGCGTTAGCATTCAAGGCTGATTTTGTTTTGGCGGTAACGGAAGTACATAATGTAAAAGCAACCCTGTCGGGTAAAATTACAGATGTTACAACCGGCCAACCATTGGCAGGTGCTATTGTATACTTGCCCGACCTGAAGACCGGTGCCGCGTCAGGCCTGGATGGCAATTATAAAATTGAAAACCTTCCGCAGGTTAAAACATTGGTGCAGGTAAGCCTGATTGGATACAAAAGTATCGTGGAAAATATTAACCTTGCTGAGATTTCTGTCAGAGATTTTGTTTTGGAAGAGTCCATCAAGGAGATGCACGAAGTTGTTGTGACGGGACTGTCCCAGGCCGCCGAACGCACGCGAACTCCCACACCGATTTCTTTGGTTTCAAAAACGCAGTTACTGCAAAATGCCTCAACAAATATAATTGACGCGATTTCAACCCAGCCGGGTGTGTCACAGGTAACAACAGGTGCAGGAATATCAAAGCCTGTGATCCGCGGTTTGGGATACAATAGGGTAGTTGTGGTAAATGATGGTATCCGCCAGGAAGGTAATCAATGGGGTGATGAACATGGAATTGAAATTGACGAATTTTCGGTGAACAGAGTAGAGATATTGAAAGGACCAGCGAGTCTTGCTTATGGCTCGGATGCCATGGCGGGTGTCGTAAATATGATGAGTGCACCTACACTTCCAAATGGGAAGATTGAGGGGAATATTACAGGAAATTATCAGGCAAATAATGGACTTATTGGCTACTCGGGAAATGTTGCCGGAAATTTAAACGGATTTTTGTGGGATCTGCGATACAGTAACAAGCAGGCACATGCATACAAAAATAAATACGACGGATATGTTTTTAATTCGGGATTCGCGGAAAATAATTTTTCGGGAATCATCGGAGTGAACCGTTCATGGGGATATTCGCATCTGCATTTTAATATATATGATTTCATGCCCGGTGTTGTTGAAGGTGCGCGTGACAGCGCGACAGGCAGGTTTGTAAAACAGATTGCCCTTAATGATACCACAGAGGGAATTCAACTTGTTTCTCCGGCTGAAATGAAAAACTATACCTCTTTCACCCCTTACCAAAAGATAAAGCATTATAAGGCGGCGCTTAATAATAATTTTATTGTTGGCCGGGGGAATCTCAAGCTTACACTTGGCTTTCAACAGAATCACAGACATGAGTATGCCAATGTTTTTAAACCGGGGCAGTATGGCCTCTTTTTTTTACTCAACACATTTAACTATGATGTGCGTTATGTATTGCCTGAAAAAAATAATTTTCATATTTCGTTTGGGTTGAATGGTATGCAGCAAACTTCACGGAACAAAGGAAGTGAATACCTCGTTCCGGAGTATGATCTGTTTGATGTCGGTGTATTCATTTTAGCAAAAAGATCGTTTGACAAACTGGATATCAGCGGAGGAATTCGTTTTGATTCAAGAAGTCAGCAAGGAAGGGAATTGTACCTGAACAGTAAAGGTGAAAAAGTTGAGATGCCTGATACAAATTCAATACAGCGCTTTGTAAAATTCAACTCAGTGTTCACGGGTTTCTCCGGCAGCATAGGCGCGACATACCAATTCTCAGAAGCCGTCTATACGAAACTTAATTTTTCACGTGGATACCGCGCTCCAAATATTGGTGAGTTGGGAGCAAATGGCAAACATGATGGAACCATACGTTACGAGATAGGTGATTCCGGGCTGGATCCGGAGCATAGCTTCCAGGTTGATTACGCGCTGGGGTTCAATACCAAACACATTTCCGCGGAGCTTGACCTGTTCACTAATACCATTAACAATTTTACTTTTTTGCGGAAGTTAAGCAGTGTGAGCGGAGGTGATTCGATTAGTGAAGGTTTCAGCACATTCAAATTTGTACAGGGTAATGCAGGGTTGTTTGGCGGAGAAATTGTGATTGATGTACATCCGCACCCGCTCGATTGGCTTCATTTCGAAAACTCATTTTCATATGTGCAGGCCGTTCAGTCTGGACAAACTGATTCAACGAAATATCTGCCCTTTACACCACCGCCTAAATTACAATCAGATCTGAGGGCTGATCTGAGGAAAGCGGGTAAATTTTTTGACAATGCATACATTAAAGTAGGGGTTGATAATTATTTCACGCAGGACAAGATCTATTCGGCATTTAACACCGAAACTAAAACTCCGGGATACGCACTTATCAATATGGGTGCCGGAGCAGATGTGATGGTGAAAGGCAAAACTATTTTATCATTTTATATAAGCGTAAATAATCTCACCGATATAGGATACCAGAGCCATTTGAGCCGGTTGAAGTATTCGGACCTGAATTATACTACCGGTCGCGCCGGAGTTTATAATATGGGCAGAAACATTAGTTTTAAGATATTGGTGCCTTTTAAATTTAAGAAATAAGCCTATGTGTCTACAATTTCTACATTTCACGTTGATAACTCTCCTTAAATATATTGCAGTAAGTTAGTGTATACTAGTCAACAAAGGCATTTTTCTTGTTTTCCAAAAGAGTTTTGTATCTTCGGGCCTTAATACTTGCAATTCAGGCAATTGATTTAACGTAAAAGCCTGTTTTTTCTTAAAATTGTTAACTACTTTGTGGATAACGAACCGCCTAATTGCTTAAAACAGCGGCCCTTGTGTAACATATTTGTGGTTGTTTGCGTAAAAAACAAGTATTGCAGTTCATAATATAAAGAATCTCGCTTTTGAAAAAAGTAATACTTATAGTTCATCTGTTTTTATTCTGTGTTTTAGCAGGGTACTCTGCCGACCGCTATTGGGTAGGTGG